>CAJQNG010000094.1 GCA_905479635.1 uncultured Boseongicola sp.
GCGACAGGCATGCCCATCGCCATCAGGAACATGATCGCACCCACAAGCAGGGCCAGCGCCTCGAACCATTCCATTATTCGTGAATTCCTGCTTCGCCAGTGTGCATCAAGTCTGATCCAAAGATAAATCGCGAGAATTCAATAGCCATGATCCCGAAGCTCAGAGGGAAGGCCACGGTCAGGAGCCAGCGGGGGTAATAATAGGCGCGGGTGTCGAAATCGCCCCGTTCGATATTGGTCATGACAAGTTCGATGCCCTTCCAGGTGAGAATGACGCAGACCAACACGCAAGCCGCCGCGACGGCGCGGCTTAGCATGTGGCGTGGGCCATCGGGCAACGCGGCTGTAACCAGCTCGATATGCACATGCCCTTTCTCGCGAACCAGCCAGGGTGCGCCCAGCATCGTCATGTAAAGAAGCCCGTATTCTGCAGAGGTAAAGAGCCAGGCAAAAGGTTGCAGGCCAAGATTGCGCATGACAACCGAGGCAATGACCGAAACCATGATCCAAATCAGCATGAGGCCCGAGATCGTGGCCATGCCGTAGAGAAGCGTGTTGTAGACCTTGGTCAGCATTCCAGCCTCCGCCGCAAGAAAAAGCGAGCCCACCGTCGAAGCGGCGGGCCCGCAGGAAGGCTTAGTTTGCCGCGCCGAGGTCGTAGAAGAGCTCGATCAGGCGGTCATAGTTGCCTGTACCACCAGGCTGGTCGGCCATGACTTCTTTCATGCGCTCCCATGTTTTCTCACGGGCCGCAGCGAGGTAGTTGGCCTTGGCTTCGCCTTCCAGCGAAACAACCTTCATGCCAGCGGCATCGTGCGCGCCAAAGTCTTCATCGCGCTTGGCACGAAGCGCTTCAACACTGTCTTTTTCATGCTGGATCGCCACATCCTGAAGGATTTTCCGGGAGTCATCCGAAAGCGAATTCCATTTCTCGTTGTTCACGATCACGCCGAGGTCTGTCGAGAAGAAGCACGGCTCGATACGGTAGTTGAGGAACTCGTTCCACTTGAGATCAATCAGGCCGATCTGCGTCCAGCCTGTCGCGTCAACCACACCACGTTGAAGCGCCGAGTACACCTCGCCTGTCGGCAGGTCGATCACCTGCGCGCCAAGGTAGTTGGTGAAGAAGGCGTTATAAACGTTATTGCCGCGCAGCTTGAGGCCTTCGACTTCAAGGTTGCCATCGGCATCAAATTTTGGCTCATCGCGGGTCCAGAGGTTGTAGCAAACGCCGCTGTCGAACCAGCCAAGGTATTTCAGACCCATCTTCTCCTGATGGATTTGGTCAATCAAGGCAATTCCACCATTCATCCGCGTCTCGACTGCCGTCAGGTTCGAGGCCACCATGGCATCTTTCTCAGGCAGCGCGCCGCCATAGAACGAACCAGGCGTATAGACCATGTCGACAATTCCATCACGGACGGCATCGGGCTGTTGGAACATGCCAATCGCCTCTGGTCCGCCGCGCACATCGATCTGAATCACGCCTTTACCGGCTTCATTCACCTTATCGACAAAGCTCAAGAAGCTTTTCGTGTAGATCAGAGTCTCGGGGAAAGCATGAACCGCCGAAATGGTTTCCTCGGCCTTGAGCGTTCCTGCAACAAGCGTCGCCCCTGCGAGCAGGCTTCCCAGTAGTTTCATTTTCATAGTGTCGTCCTCCACTGATTTAGGGGTGGTGTGCCCCTCTTTGTCTGGCCCATTGCGGGCGGTCAGGTGCCGCATTTCGCGGCGCGTTTCATTCCGCCATGGCGGGCCATGCCCAAGGTGCGGTTTGAGAGCGAATGTTCTTGAACGCAGCAATTGCTGCGCCGTGATTGTAGGTGAGATCGATGTCGTCCCACCCATTGATGAGTTTTGTGGCCCAGCTGTCGTCGAGCGCGAACACGGCTGAAATCGAACCCAGCGTGAAAGTACGGGCTTCGATGTCGATCCGGATGTCGTTCGGCCCGGTTTCGAGAACGGCTTCGAGGGCTTTGCAGACCGCCTCATCGACCCGCGCAGGCAGGAGACCGTTGTTGACGGCATTGGCTGCGAAGATATCACCAAAGCTCGGGGCGATGAGCGCACGGATACCCGCATCAACAAGCGCATAAACCGCCGCCTCACGCGAGGATCCGCTGCCAAAATTGCGCCGCGAGATGATCACGTTTGCCTCGGGGTAGGCGTTAAGCGGAAAGTCGAGGCGCAGGGCCCCCGCGTCATCGCGGCGCACGTCATGCAGCAGGTAAGGCCCATAGCCCTCCGCGCGCGGAACCGACATGAAACGTGCCGGAATGAGCTGATCGGTGTCGACATTGGCCTGTGGCAGGCTCACGGCCTTGCCCTTGTGAATGCTCCAGCCCGCCATTATGCGGCCCGCCGGTCAAGAAGTGGGCGCACATCGGTAAGTGTACCGGTGACGGCCGCCGCCGCGACCATGGCAGGGCTCATCAGATGCGTACGCGCGCCACGCCCCTGACGGCCACGGAAATTGCGATTGGTCGAGGAGGCGCAGCGCTTGCCCTCGCCAACAACGTCACCATTCATTCCGACGCACATGGAGCACCCAGACGCCACCCATTCAAGACCGGCGTCCGTGAACACCCGGTCCAGACCTTCGGCCTCGGCCTGTGCTTTCACTTGCGAAGAGCCCGGCGAGATCAGGCCCGGAATGCGCGCCTTGCGGCCTTTCAAGACAGCCGCCGCTGCACGTAGGTCCTCGATCCGGCCATTGGTGCAGGAACCGATGAACGCCTGGTCTACCGGCGTGCCTTCGAGCGTCTGGCCCGGTTTCAGGCCCATATAGTCAAGTGCCGCGCGCGCGGCCTCAGCCTTGGCCGGAGGGATCTGGGACGGGTCGGGGATGGCTGCGCTGATTGGCAGGGCCTGCTCTGGGCTTGTGCCCCATGTGACGGTGGGCGCGATTTCTGCAGCGTCGAGCGTGACCTCGCGATCAAAGACGGCGCCGTCGTCGCTGGTAAGCGCACTCCAATCCGCGCAGGCGGCTTTCCATGCCGCCCTTTTCGGGGCAAAGCGCCGGCCTTCGAGGTAAGCAAAGGCCGTCTCGTCAGGGGCAATCATTCCGAACCGCGCGCCGCCTTCGATCGACAGGTTGCACAGCGTCATGCGCCCCTCCATCGAAAGGTTCCTGATGGCGCTGCCCGCATATTCCAACGCATGGCCCTGTGCGCCATCGGTGCCAAGCTTTGCGATCCAGCTTAACGCAATGTCTTTGGCGGTGACACCGGCGCACAGCGTGCCCTCGACTGTGATCCGCATCGCCTTGGGTTTGCGTTGCCAGACAGTCTGGGTCGCCAGGACATGGGCCACCTCCGTCGCGCCGATGCCAAAGGCCAGCGCACCAAATGCGCCGTGGGTCGAGGTGTGGCTGTCACCACAATTGATCAGCAGGCCGGGCAGCGTTATGCCGTCTTCCGGTCCGATCACATGAACG
>CAJQNG010000095.1 GCA_905479635.1 uncultured Boseongicola sp.
CGCTTGGCGAAGGTCGTCAATTCATGTGCTGCCGAGCGGACCTGACTGACAGAGCCCGGCGCGCTGTCGACGGTATCAAGCCACATGGTCTGGATCGAATCGATGATGGCCAAACCGGGCGCTTCGGCCTCAAGCGTGGTGAGGATATCGCGCAGGTTGGTTTCGGCCGCGAGCTGCACATTTGCTCCGCCCAATCCGAGGCGTTTCGCGCGCAGGCGCACTTGTGCGGCCGCTTCCTCGCCGGAAACATAGATGACCTTCATGCCCTGGTCGGCAAACGCCGCAGCCGCCTGCAAAAGTACGGTTGACTTACCAATGCCAGGATCGCCGCCGACCAGCACGGCTGAGGCAGCCACAAGCCCGCCGCCCAACACCCGGTCCAATTCGCCCATCTTCGACATGGTGCGGGGGGGCGGGGATTCGGCAGTATCAAGGGCGGTCAGCTCGATCTTCTGGCCGCGCACGACGCCCAAACCTTTGGCTTTAGGCCCCTTGGTTAAGGGCTTGTCTTCCGAGATCGTATTCCACCCCCCGCAATCATCACAGCGCCCGGACCATTTGGAATGGACCGCGCCGCAGGTTGAACAGGTGAAGGAAGCCGCTTTTGCCATGGCTCACCTTTTGCCTGAGCGCGGGCGCGGGTTCAACTGGCCTTCGCGCCCTTGCGCTGACGTTCATAGAGAAAGGTGATCGCGATCTGGCCCAGCACGAGCCCCGTAAACAGATAGAGCCCCCAGCCGGTCTCGACACGGCCCAATCCGACGCCTTTTACAACGACTATATAGAGAGCCATCAAAAAAACGTCCGCCATTGCCAGTTTGCCCATGACGTGCAGCGCGGGCAATATACGTGGGCTTGCGAGGCGGAACTGAATAAGCGCTATGCCGATGGATTTCAGCACAGGCGCGAAGATCGCAAAGAAGCTGACCAGCAACGCCAGCACCACATCGCTTTGCCAAAGCGATTGCAAGCCCGAGATAATCGAGATTTCGGAAAGCCCGAACAGCGGCAGCAACCCGGCGTAAAGCAGAGGCGCGAACCACGCGACGGGAAACAGAACGAGCAGGGCTAGATTGGCGATTTTCAAAATCATATCAGTTGCTACGCGGGCCAAGGGGACCTGCCAAGCGCCAAAACGTTACTCTGCTGCCTGGACCGTTCGGGAACTGCGCCCGCCTGCCGCCGCCAGTCGGACAACACTCGCCTTTTTGATCGGCTTTACAGCCGTTGTCGGGGCAAGGTCGAAGTGCGGCAGTAGGCCATCCAGCTCGCTGCGTAAGCGATCAAGTCGCGAAGCGGCCATGCATTCGTCCATCTCAACCGCATCCACCAGGCGACGCAGATTGCGGGTGACCTCCAGCGCCTGTTCGATCCGCGTGTCCATCATGGCGGCTTCTTGGCGGCGTTGAGCAAGGAAGCCTTCGGCGTGGGTGACTTTCTCGTCGGAATACCGCGCGGCAAGGTCCTCGCTGATACGGCTCATCTGTGCCGCAACATCCAAAACGTCTGGTTCCAGATCGCCAAGATCAGGGTGGTCGCGCAGGAAGAGGATACGCTCGCGCACGGCGTCAAATTCTGCAGTCATCTCGAATGTGCCTTCGCGGTCAGCGCGGTGGGCGATCCAATAGGCGCGGGTGACGTCTTCCATCTGCATCCGGAATGACCGGTGCGAATTTTCCAAGGCTAGAACGCGCCAGTTCGCAGGCATGAACGCCAGCAAAAGCGCCGACAGCACAAAGCCCTTCGCGATCATCGCCGGGGCGACATTCACCATACCGCCGCCGTCCAACTGCAAAAGCAAGACGGGCCAGTCGATCAATCCAGTGACAAACAGGCTAAGCGCGATGGCCGAACCAACGGCCATCATCGCAAAAATAAACATCGCGGTAATCTGAAATGCTTTCGAAAAACGCCACAAAACGCGCTGAACTTCGACCGTCATAGCCGCTCTCCAATACTCATAAACACACACGTAGTGCGTACAAAGTACTCTAAATTTGCGGTTTCACTAAGCCCTCGCGCCGAAACAACGCGTTTCGCCGATTACATTGCTTGGGCAGAACTCGATTATCTCTGCAAGAACGGCAGGTTGGGAAAGTCGCTTATTGCGTGGGGTGGGGGCAACAGGGGGCGCATGCGCCGCTTTGTTGTGTTGGAATTGCCGCGCATGCTGCGCGCGACGTCCAAAACACTGCGGTCGATGTGCTCGGCTTTCATGCGTTCGCCGGCCATCTTGCGGGCTTCGCGCAGAAGGGTGCGGTGGGTGCGGAATACTGCCTTTTCCGGCTTGGGCCAGATCGGCTGTTCCAAAAGCAATGGCGCAGGCGGCACGCGCGGGGTGGATTGAATCTGCGCGGAAGCTTGCACGGGCAATGACGTGTCATCCACGTCCGTCTCCGCCAAGTCATACCCCGAGATCCGCCCCATGCCGCAAAGCACGACTGTGGCCAGCCACAAGGGCGGACACAGAAACCCAAAGACAAGAAACATCCAAGCCGCGGGCTGAAACCCAAATGCCCATGGCGTAAGTCCGGCCGCCGTAAAGGCTGCAAACAAGCCGACGCCCGCGTAAATCCAGGCGTTCAGCGTCTCAGACAACACGAGGCGGCGAAACGCCAGCCATGCGACACCCAGAGGCAATCCAAGGAAGAAGGTCTTTGCGACCAAGATTAAAAGCAACGCGGCAGCGTCCATGGCGGTATCTCCGATACGGCCACCCCAGCCGAACCAGACACCACTGTGGTTAAAAATGTGTTGCTTGTCGCCTATTGTTTCCGAATTGGAACCGGACTGTTGCGATCTTGCAAAGCCCGCAGATCAGTCGATCCATTTCACTCGGTCGCTGTCGAGAAGTCTGTCGTAGATATCGGGCATCACCAGACCGTCCCG
>CAJQNG010000096.1 GCA_905479635.1 uncultured Boseongicola sp.
GTCTTGTCGCCACGCAGCGCCTCAAGCGCCACAGCAGCCTTAAACTTGTCTGAAAAGTTCCGTCTCTTCGTCATTCTCGTATCCATTCGTTCGTGTTGGATACATCTTAGCACGCTGTCCGAATTTGCCGGACCACTTCAGGGCTGAGCATGAAAAGTGACGCTTAAAGCTGCAGCTGCCTCGACAGGGTGCTTTGGGAACAAGTGGAAAAACTGTTTGGGTTTTGCGAACTCGGCTTCAATCTAGGGCTTTGACCGTATCACTCACCAATGAGATGTCCGCAATAAGGCCCGCATTTTGCGCCGTCTTTTCAAGCCATACCAGTTTTTCTTTCAAGGCTGAGCCGCCCTTGCCACGGCCCACCTTCGACAATGCTCCAGCTTTTTTGATCAAGAAGTCGGCGAAGTCCAGCGGTTGCTTCTGCGTGTAGTTCCGCAGCCGCGACGCATATCGCTCGAGAGCACCCCAATCTTCATCCTGGCGAGCAATGTTTATCGCCTCGTCCGTGAACCACATGTAGTTATGACCCACGCATCCCTCATCAAGGATCGTCTCGGCACGGCCCAGCAATCGGGTGCGTTCTTTGCGGTCCGGCTCGAGAGAAGCAGCTACAGCGAGGACAAGTGGACCAATAAAGGATTGGCCTGTGTGCCTCAGCCTCTGGATAGCGTCCTGAATCGATACACGCGCTTCGTTGGGTTTCCCGGTGTCACGAAAGATCTGCGCCTGAATAACCAGTGCGTTGATGGAGAGCGCTGTAGCTCCGATTTCATCGGCCAGGTTTAATCCCGCAAGGGCACCCGCTTCGGCACGGCCATAATCACCGAGCTTGAAGCTTGTGGCCCCCGTGAGCATATGGGCAGTCATTTCCGCTCTGCGATTGCCCACTCTTGAGGCCAAATCCGCACTCGTCAGTGAGTCTTCAAGCGCTTCACGAAATTCCATCAAGTGAATGCGGCTCCACCCCATCATATGGAGATTTGCGACTTCGATGCGCCCCAAATCGTTTTTCCGGCTAATTGCAACGCATTGAGAAAAACGCTCGTAAGCGTCTTTCATCAGACCTTGCAGATAATGGGCATCCCCCAAGCCACTCAGAGCATTGGCTTCAGCTTCGGCGTCTTCAGCCAGTTTGGCATAACGTAGCGATTTCTCGTGGTTTTGAAGACATCCGTCAACGTTCCCAAGAGGAAAGTACACGGATCCTTGCAGATAATGGATACGTGCCTTTATCCCCTCGGGCCTTTCTTCGGCGTATTTCCCTGCGTCATCCAGGACGGCGATTGCTTCGTCATACTTGCTTGCAACCCGCAAGCCTTCCGCGACCCCTATGAGCGCCAAGCATTTGTCGCTTTCGATTTCCGAGGCATCAAGGGCCTCATTGAAAGTAAAAATTGACTCGTCCGTTTGTCCAAGGACCAGCAGTGCATCGCCTTTTAACCTAATAATCTCCACACGAGTTTCCACATCATTTGCCAGGCTTTCACCACGCTCGCAGAGTATGAGCACTGATTCTTCCGCCATCGAAACTGCGGCCGCTCTCGCAGCATCCAGATAGGCTTTTGCAGCGCCTGTATCTTGTGCCATTTCCAGATGCCGCGCACGTAATGGCAGATCACTGGAACCAATCACGGTCGCGATCCGACCATGCAGTTCTCGACACTTCGAAGGAAGAATTGACGAGTATACGCCCTCTCGAACCAAAGCGTGAGAAAACAAAAGGTTACTGCCGTCATGTTGAACAAGATGACGCGCAATCAACTCGGTGGGATCGTAGTTTGGTTTACCGCTTATCTCACGCACATCCACAAGGGAAAATCGTTGGCCCATGGCAGATGCAATCTGCAATACTTCGCGATTAACCGTGTCCAGTCTGTCGAGGCTGGCTTGAACCAAACTTTGTACAGTATCCGGAACAGCGCCGAATGCGGCAGAAGTTGCATTGCGCAACAATTGCTCGAGAAAAAGCGGGTTTCCTTGCGCACGCTCAACGCAGAGGTCGATCAGGTCGCGATTGATATCGGAAACACCGGTAGCAATTTGCCTAGCTTCCTCGGGGCGCAGTGACCGGATGTCCATAGTGTTCAACCCAATGGACCCAAGACCGGCTCGTTGCAGTTTCAGCGAAGGGTCAGCTTCAATCCGCGTTGTCGCCACCAGAAACACAGGAAACTCTGCTGAGCTTCGCGCTAATGCCGCAATCGTTTCGAGCGTTACATCATCGGCCCAGTGTATATCCTCGACCAGAATGAAAAGAGGCTTGCGACGTGCGATGTTACGAATGATAGACGAGACGACATCGCGTTGGCCTTGCCTTCGTACGTCGCCGTTCATGGCATCATGCAAAACACGCAAGTCTTCACTTTGTGAAATGCGCAGCAGCGAGTTTAGATGCACGATGGACTCGCCGGATATCAGTTCTGCGTCTGCTGCAGCCTTAACAGCTTTGCGGCATTCGTCCTCCGCAGAGTCGGGAGCAAGGCTCAATAGGCTACGCGTCAATGCTCTCACGGCATCCTGACCAACAGCAGCGCCAAAATCCAAGACCAGAACACGATGAACGTCAAATCCTTTGGCTTTTGCGCACTCAGAAAACTCCAACGAAAGTCTCGTTTTTCCGATTCCAGCTTCTCCGCGCAGAATGACGAACTGACCCCGTCGTGCGTCGTGACATTCCTCCAGAGCCGCGCCGAACTGCGACATTTCCTTGGTGCGGCCGACCAGTGGCATCTTTGCGGGATTGGAACTCTTGGCAGAAGGCCCTGCTAAGACCAAGTAGGACAGAACCGGCCGCTCGAAGCCCTTCAGGACTAGACTACGCGGCGTGTCCAGTTTGACAGAGACGGGCAAACCCGTTTGCACACTTTCCGAGACGATGGTTTCTCCGGCTCCTGCTGCATCGGTTAGGCGAGACGCAAGATTCACAGAATCTCCAATTACAGTGAACTTCTCATCCGAACCCACCGTGTCAACTACGACCTGACCGCTTGCCAATCCGATATGCACCAAGAGATTGTGCCCGGTGATTTCCGAGATTTCGGGCATAGCGGAGTGAATTGATAAAGCCGCTCGAAGCGCTCTTTCGGCCTCGTTCCCATAGGCAACAGGAGCGCCAAAAACGGCCATGACGCTATCGCCGATATGTTTATCTACGGTACCACCATGTTGCTGCACGATCTCGTCAGCCTTTGAAAAATAGACTTCTAGTAGAGAATGTACTTCTTCTGCATCCAGACATGCAGACATTTTGGTAAAGCCTGTAATATCTGCAAACAAAATCGTCACCTGTCGGTTTTGGCCATCCACGGCACGCTGAGCAGTTTGGCCAACAGCTTGTTCGGTAACGGCAATATCCCCAGGCTCCGGCAAGTTCATTACTCCAATGGCGCGTAACAGTTTCTTGCGTGGCCCCATAGGGATACCCAACTCGCGGAGATCCTCCTCGGTTAGATCCTGAGCCGCCTCCAGATCGATCTCTTGTTCCTCGAATGTTTGAAGCCACATGCTGAGCTTCAGCGACGCCAGCCAAGCACCGATATTGTTCATTGATTGCCAGTCCCTTTTGTTGTCTGGAGCCAACCTATCACAAAATGTGCGTCCTCGTGAGCCGTCCTTTCGGCTGGCAAGGTCAGCTTTCTGAGTTTTGCGGCCGTTCAGCTTAGCCACAGCATTTGGTAGATTGGGCTCATTGCGCCATTCGCTGCGGTGCGCCTCAATGTCCGCTATGACGACATTCGGCAGTTTTATAGGCCCAGGCCAGACAGTTCGGTTTTTTACGAGTTCTTCAGCGGGCGCTGCAGATCATCGCAGAAGCGGGCCTAGCGGCGATGGGCTGATTGCAAGCAGATCTGCAAACGATCACCCGCAGAACCCGCCTAACCCGCTGCTAACTA
>CAJQNG010000097.1 GCA_905479635.1 uncultured Boseongicola sp.
GCGCTGATGCCGCTTCTGGAAGAGGCTGGTGTGCCCAGGGGTCTGGTCAACGTCCTGCCCTCCAAGCGCACAGGCGCCCTCGTCGATCACATGCTGCATGATCCGCGCGTGCGTGTTGTGTCTTTCACCGGGTCCACCGGCGTAGGTCGAAAACTGCTGCATTCCGCCGCCGATCAGGTGCTGAAGCCGGCGATGGAACTGGGCGGCAACGCACCGTTGATCGTCTTTGAGGACGCCGATATCGACCTGGCCGTCGAAGGTGCGATGCTCGCTAAGATGCGCAATCTTGGAGAGGCGTGCACCGCCGCCAACCGTATCTATGTGCATGCGGACGTGGCTGAGGCCTTCACCGCCAAATTCACCGCCGCTATGTCTGCGCTCAAGGTCGGTGACGGCACGGACCCGTCCGTTGACGTAGGCCCACTTGTGAATGCCGATACCCGCAACAAGGTCGTGGCTTTCGTGGCCGATGCAGTCGCCAAGGGCGCCAAGATCGAATGTGGCGGCACCACGCCGAATGGCACGGGCTTTTTCTACCCGCCCACGGTGATGTCGAACGTTTCGGAAGACTCTGAGTGCGTGCATGACGAAATTTTTGGCCCCGTCGCCGCGATCCAGACATTCACTGAACAAGAGGATGTAATCCGCCGCGCCAATGATACCGAGTATGGCCTCGTAGCCTACGTCTTTTCCGAAGATATGAAGCGCGCGTTGCAAGTCTGCGAGCGGCTGGAATACGGCATGGTCGGCCTGAACCGTGGCCTCGTATCCGATCCGGCGGCGCCCTTTGGCGGGGTCAAGCAATCCGGCCTGGGCCGTGAAGGCGGGCATGAAGGCATGCTCGAATTCATGGAAACCCAGTATATCTCGGCCAGTTGGTGAGGGGCGATATGTCTGACGTCATCGCAGCCCCATCGATACGTGCCCTCGCTCGCGAGAAAGGTATCGACCTCGAAAAGCTTGCCCGCGATCTGGGCCGCACAACTATCGCCCGCGAAGACCTTTCGGGCGGCGGCACTGCTCCGGTGCAGAACAGTCACACGACCTATTGGGACGTGGATCACGCCCAATACGGCCCCGTGACCGAAGAACCGCTCAGCCGGTTCGCGCAGGTCGCGGCGGGCAACCTTGCCGCCGCCAATGCGATGATCCCGCAGGTCACGCACCATGACCGCGCGGATGTCTCCGCCATTGAAGCCCTGCGACGGGAGCTCAAGCCCGAGGCGCAGGCGCGAAACGTCAAACTCACAGCACTTGCGTTTCAAGTGAAAGCATTGGCGCGGGCCCTGCGGGAGTTTCCACGCTTCAATTCCTCGCTCACGCCAGATGGCAAAACATTGATTCTCAAGGACTTTGTGCATATTGGAATTGCCGTTGACACTGCCCATGGCCTGATGGTCCCTGTGATCCGTGATGCCGACCTCAAGGGTCTGTGGCAGATCGGCTCGGAGATCACCGACCTCGCCACTCGCGCTCAGGCCCGCAAAGTGGGGCCAGACGAGATGGGCGGCGCGTCGATGTCGATCTCCAATCTTGGCGGGATCGGGGGCACCGCCTTCAGCCCCATCGTGAACCCGCCCGAGGTCGCCATTCTCGGTCTCACCCGTACCGAGGTGACACCCGTGTGGGATGGTGAGGCGTTCCAGCCGGTGCCGATGGTGCCGCTTGATCTCAGCTATGACCACCGCGTCATAAATGGGGCCGAGGCCGCGCGCTTTGTGACGTACCTCGCGGGTCTTCTGGGCGATCCGCGACGGATGATGATCTAAAGGAAGAGACCGATGTCCAACCATGCCGATTTGATCGTGATCGGGGCTGGGCCCGGTGGCTATGCCTGTGCCTTCCGCGCCGCTGATCTGGGCCGTAAAGTGGTGATCGTCGATCCGCGCGCCACGCTTGGCGGGGTCTGCCTCAACGAAGGTTGCATCCCCTCCAAGGCGCTGCTTCATGCGGCGCAAATCATACGAGAAGCGCATGAGATGGCAGACTGGGGCATCGCCTTTTCCTCGCCATCAATCGACCTTGACGCCTTACGCGACCGCAAGGATAGCGTCGTCGGCACGTTGACCAGCGGGCTGACCGGGCTTGCCAAGCGTCGCAAGGTGCAGACGATCCGCGGCACTGCGAGCTTCACCGACGTCAAGACGCTGGACATAGATGGCGAGTCTTGGACCTTTGACCAAGCGGTGATCGCCGTCGGCTCTGCCCCGGTTACACTGCCCGGGTGGCCCGAGGATAAGCGCATCTGGGACAGTACAGCAGCGCTGGAGCTACGCGAAGTGCCACAGGATCTGGCCATTGTCGGCGGCGGCATTATCGGGCTGGAAATGGCCACTGTTTACAGCGCCCTCGGAGCAAATGTCACCATCGTCGAACTCGCCGACCAGATTGCTCCCGGTGCGGACGCGGAAGCAGTCCAAATCTTACATGCCGCGCTTGAAGCGCAAGGTGTCACAATCCACACAACGACCAAGGTCATCGCCGTCAAGGCCACCCAAAAGTCAATCATCCTCAACTGCGAGGGCGGCCTCGAAGCCAAGCTCACGGCAGGTGCGGTTATTCAGTCTGTCGGACGGCGGTCGAACGGCCCGAAAGTGGCGCCCGAAAAGGCGGGCGTTGAGATCGACGGTCGCGGAATCATCCCCGTCGATGCCTCCGGCCGTACCAACGTGGACAACATCTTTGCGATCGGGGATGTGACCGGCAATCCCATGCTCGCCCACCGTGCCACCCACCAGGGTCATGTGGCCGCCGAAGCGGCGTGCGGCCACGCAGCGGCCCTCGAGACCAGCCTGATCCCCTCGGTCGCCTACACCAACCCAGAGCTCGCCTGGGTTGGTCTCACTGCGGCAGAGGCGAAAGCCAAAGACGTTGCCCACAAGACCTCCAGCTTTCCGTGGGCCGCCAGCGGCCGTAATCTTGCCTCGGGTGGCGGCGACGGGCTCACGAAACTGGTCTATTGCCCCGATACGCACCGCATTCTCGGCGCTACATTGATTGGATCAAACGCAGGTGAATTGCTCGCCGAATGCACGTTGGCTATCGAAATGGGTGCGACGCTTGAGGACGTTGCGATGTCTATCCATGCCCATCCGACTGTGTCGGAAACCATCGCATTTGCCGCAGAACGCGCTTTGGGAACCTTGACCGACCTCTGATAGCTTGCGTTTTGGTTGCCGCAAAAAAGCTGATATTCTTCGGTTTGCGGAAAAACCCAATTTTGGGCTCCGAGCGACAGTTCGTCCTCTCGCGCGCCACCCTCAACCTCCTTTCAAGTGCTCCGCCGGTTAGCTGTCCGTTCTGCGTCAAATGTGAACCGCGCCGCCTGCGTAAAAATTCCCCAAACCCGTCATAATTGGGTCAGTTTTTTCCGATAGGTTAATGGCTGTAGTTTAACTAGTTTGAGGCCCGTTATGTCTTTTGCCCTTGGATTTTTCCTTGGCGGCGTTGCTTTCTCTTTCGTAGCGTCCACCCTCTATCTGCTCAAAGATTGTATCTGGGCGCCAAAATCTCCCTATGAGCTTTGGACCGCAGAGAACATGCAGGATAACATCGTGCGCTCGCGTCCAAGCCTTTAGGCAGCGCTAGAAAGCCAATGCCCCTTGGTTATGCCGACGCGTAACCGACCTCAGCTATGCCGGGCGGGCTCAACTGGTCGACGTAACCTCATCAAAAGCAGGTTTTACACGCTCTATCGCCGTCGCCCTGACGCAACCCAGGCTGTTGCTGCGTATGAGCGTGGCCCGTCGGCTTCACCGTCCAGAAAGGCATCTCGAACGGCAGCCTTAATTTGCCCCTTCAGATCAGCAGGCCTCTTTGACAGGTAAGCTGGAATTGGGCCGTCTGTGCCGTCGAAGGGTCTCCAATAGTCTTCGAAAGATGCAAATTCGGTCCGGATGTGGATTTCACCGGTTTGAACTTCGGCAGCGCCCGCGGACCGTAACGCGGCTTCCAGATGGCCCGGCCGCGTGAGCGGTCGCGTGAAGTTCTTTTTTCTGAGTTCGTTGGCCTCCGGATCCAGCATTGCAGCTGTGTCCAGGAAGAAGCGATTGAATACGAGGCCGCCTCTTACATCCCAAATGGCAACCGCCAGGCGGCCGCCGGGCTTCAAGATGCGCAAGAGTTCAGAAAGCGCCACGCTGGTGTTTGGAACGAAATTCAAGACGAGTTGAGACACCACATGATCAAATGTTTCATCCAACATCGGAAGCGCAGTTAGATCAGCTGCTTTGAACGACACACGTGGGTTCGAAATTTCACCGGTGGCGTATTCAACATATGCCTCAGAGATATCGATGCCGGTGATGTTTGCGGTTTTGGTGCGGCGCAAGATTTCCGATGTCAGTGCGCCTGTACCGCATCCGGCATCGAGGATATTGCTACTTTCCTCAAACTCAATGAGATCTAGGAACTTTGGGGCCAGTAAGCGACTGAAACGCCCCATTTGCAGTTCGTAGCCATTGCCACTGGCTGCCGAAAAATCTGATGAATTTGATTGCAATGCGCCACCTCCAAAAAGGTATTGAGCAGACCAGACGATCTTGCCGATCCACCAACCGCTCGTGTCTGATATATCATGGAAGCGGCAGGATTTCCATTTCCGCTACGCCAGTTCGGGTTTGCGGGTATTTGGCAATCCGATCAGAAAGGGAACGTCTGCTCTCCACTCTTAGCAACGAAATTTGCTTTTTGCAGCATAGGTCACACTGGGCGCTTAGAGAGGTGGACCTGATTGCTAAATGTACGTTTCTCTTGAATTCACTTCAGTGGGCGATCTAACGCAATTGCTTCACAAGCCTGTTGGCGGTTAGAGTTTTCACCATGGCCGATAATTACTCCCCCCGCTTCGCCGCACGTCTCAACGCTTTCAAGATTGGTGCCGCCGACTACTGGCCAGGCAAAAACAGCGTCACGACCGCCGACCTTTTGGCGCGGGCGGCCAGCGCAGGTTTGAATGCCGCCGATCTCAACTATCCTGATCACTTTATTGAAGACAGCCCCGCTGATTTATCGCGCGCGTTGGATGACCAAGGCATGACCCTCAATGGAATGGCGATGCGTTACTACACGGATCCCGGTTACAAATTGGGTGCGTTTACCCATCCCAATGCCAAGGTGCGCCGCGCCGCGATTGACGAGACGAAACGCGGGTTGGATGTTTTGGCAGAGATGGGCGGCGATCTGATGACGCTTTGGATGGGACAGGACGGGTTCGATTACTCGTTCCAGATGGATTATGCACGGGCCTGGGGCGACACGATTGAGGCGATGATAGAGGTTGCCGATCACAACCCAGCCCTCGACATCGCTCTGGAATACAAGCCCAACGAACCACGCGCCTATGCCTTGATGCCGGACGCCGCCACGACGCTTCTGGCCATCAAAGAAATTGGGCGCAACAACACCGGCGTCACACTCGACTTTGCCCATGTACTCTATGCCGACGAGATGCCCGCCTTCGCCGCCGCACTGGTCGCCCGCCACTCGCGCATCCTTGGGGTGCACCTCAACGACGGCTACGGCAAGTGGGATAACGGCCTGATGGTCGGCGCTGTTCACCCCATTCAGACGGTTGAATTGCTCGTCGAGCTGGAGCGCTCAGGCTATCGCGGTGCAATCTATTTCGACACCTTCCCCGACCATTCCGGCCTTGATCCTGTGGAAGAGGCCCGGACGAATATCGAGGTCGTTCAGCGCCTGCGCGCAAAGGCGGCAAAGCTGGTTGCGCACAAAGAGCTCCAAGAGGCCATTTCGCGTCAGGACGCGCCAGTTGCGATGCGCTTGGTGCAGGCGGCGATGTTGACGTGAGCTTGCTCATCGTAGGATCACTCCATCTGGATGTGGTGCTACGCGCGCCACACTTGCCCGGCCTTGATGAGACCGTAACTGGCAGCAGCGTGGATTATGTGTTCGGCGGAAAAGGCGGAAATCAAACAATCGCCGCAGCGCGCATGGGCGCACATGTGCATTTCGCGGGACGCGCAGGCAATGACCGTTTCGGCGACATGATCCGCGAGACGCTCGAGGCGAGCAGCGCTGAGCTGTCTCAGCTACAGCGTGATCCTGGGCCGAGCGGGATGAGCGCCGCTATTGTGAACGCCGATGGCGACTACGGCGCGGTGATCGTGTCGGCGGCCAATTTGCATGTCATCGCTGATCAAGTGGTTGTTCCAGACGGCGTCTCTCTGGTGGTGTTGCAAAATGAAATCCCACAAGACGTGAATTTGGCCGTGGCGCGCAAGGCGAAGGCGGCCGGAGCTCAGGTCTGGCTGAACGCGGCTCCGGCGCGCGCGCTCCCGGATGGGTTGGTCGAGGCCGTTGATCTGCTGATCGTGAACCGTGTCGAGGCGGAGTTTTACGCGGACCTCGGACCTTCGATCGAAACTCTCACGACCCTCGGCGCAGACGGCGTTTTTTTTCAAGGGGATCATACACCGGGCTATCAGGTCGATGTGATCTCGACGCACGGCGCCGGAGACATGTTCGTTGGCGCCCTTGCCGCGCTCGTGGCAGATGGGAGGGATATCTCAGAGGCTATCGGTTTTGCGCAAGCGGCGGCGGCCTTGCATGTGGCCTCGAGCTTAGATGCAAGAACCGCGATCAGGAAGGATGACGTCGCTGCCTTTATGAAAGCTCAAGCCAGACGGTAAAACCGTGCGGCGGTTCCACCGAAGATATCGGCACGCTCGTCCTCAGACAGGTCATCTGTCAACATCTGCGCCGCGTCATGCCAATCGCCGTACTCAGCCTGCAACCGGCATACCGGCCAATCCGACCCCCACATGACACGGCTAGCACCAAAAGCGCTCAGCACATGCTCGGCAAAGGGACGCAAATCTTCGATGGTCCAGCCCTCGTCGGCCTCGGTCACTAAGCCGGAGAATTTGCAGCACCCGGCCGTCTCCTCCGCCAAGCGAGACATGCCGTCCGACCACTCAGAGAGCGCATCTTTACCTGTTCTCTGGTCGCGAATTTGGGGCTTCATGCAATGGTCATAGACGACGCGCATCTCCGGGTAGCGGCTCATCAATTTCGCGAAATTGATCAGGTGTTGCGGGAAGCCAAGGGCATCAAAAGTCAGGTCCAAATCGATGATCGCGCGGTAGGCCCATTGCACATCTTCCCGGAGCATCCAGTCCACATCCGGGATGTCTTGAATCATCGGCCGCACCCCGAGGAACTTTGGATGCTGCGACAAGCGTGTCAGCTGCGCCAGATGGGTCGGGTCCTCGAAATCAATCCACCCCACAACGCCTTTGATCGAGGGCGTCGCATCTGCCAATCCAAGCATATATTCCGTCTCATACACTGTAGCAGCGGCCTGAACCACGACCGTCCCGTTGATCCCGTGGCGCTCCAAACTGGGCGCTAAATCAGACGGACGATACGCTCGGCTCAAAACCGGATTGTCTTTTGGCATCCAGTCATAATCTCCGCGTGCAGGTTGCCAAAAATGCTGATGCGAGTCGATTTTCATGTGGGCGCGTCTTCACGCAGAAGGCCCTTGGCCTTCAATTCTGCCCAAAGGGCTGCCGGAATTTCCGCTTGAGCCGCTTGAAGATTGCCCTTCATCTCTGCCACGCCTTGCCCGCCAGGGATTACGGTGACATGCGACGGGTGCAAGAGTGGGAATTGGAACGCGGCATCGACCATGCGCACGCCATGATCAGTACAAACCGCCTCAATGGCATTCACCCGTTCGATGATGTTCCGTGGCGCAGGATCATAGTTGTAGAATGCGCCAGGCTTTGCCCCGGTAGCCAGAATCCCTGAATTATAAGGCCCACCCGTCACGATCCCAATCCCACGTGCCTCACAAAGTGGCAGGAAGCTGTCGAGCGCCTTTTGCTCCAGTAGCGTGTAACGACCTGCCAATAAAAACAGATCGAAATCGCCGCGTTCCGCCAACGTCTGGCAGACCTCCCATTCATTGATGCCGCCCCCTATCGCGCGAATTAAGCCCTGATCTCGCAAGGAAACCATTGCGTCATAACCGCGAGCACCAAAGAACTCTTCGATCCGCATATCCGAGGCCTCTTTCGAGCCGTGGGAAAACACGCAAAGGTCATGGACATAGAGGATGTCGATCCGGTCCACCCCGAGCCGGGAAAACGAATGCTCAAACGACCGCATCACCCCGTCATAGCTGTAGTCAAATTGCTCGCGCCGCTGGGGAACGTCGAACCATTTGCCGACCCCTGCGCGATATTCTGGCGCGCAAGCTTGGATCAGGCGACCCACCTTCGAAGACAACACATATTCATCGCGGGGTTTGTCGCGCAGGAACGGGTTCAGCCGCGTTTCGGACAGGCCAAGTCCATAGAGCGGCGCAGTGTCGAAATAACGCACACCGCCATCCCACGCGGCGTCCAGTGTCGCGCGGGCTTCATCGTCAGAAATCGCCTTGTAGAGGTTGCCCAATGGGGCTGTCCCAAACCCTAGTTCGGTGAATGTTAACCCGCCATTGCCAAGGCGGTCCCAGTGCCGTGTCTTCAATCCCATCGTGGTCTCCTCTATCTGTGACGGAAGCATAGCCCGATTTCTCTTTGCGTGAACAGGTCGGTGGACATAGTCTTGGTGCAAAGGGGACGCAATATGACGGCAAATTTCAAACAGGTGTTCGGAAAAACCAAGCCGGTGATCGGCATGGTGCATATTGGGGCGCTGCCGGGCTCCCCGCTTTTTGATCCGTCCACTGATTTGGTCGCCGCGGCACGGGCTGACCTGCTGGCGCTGCAAAACGCAGGCTTTGATGCAGTCATGTTTGGAAATGAGAACGACCGGCCCTATGAATTTGAGGTTGATACAGCCTCAACTGCCACCATGGCCGCCATCATCGGGCAGCTGAAGTCTGAGATCACCGTCCCGTTTGGCGTGAATGTCCTATGGGATCCGATGTCGAGTATTGCCTTGGGGGCCGCAACCGGAGCCGCGTTTGTTCGGGAGATATTTACCGGGACTTACGCGTCCGACATGGGGTCATGGACGCCGGATGCCGGAAAGGCCATGCGCTACCGCGACCGGCTGGGGCGTTCCGACATGGCGATGCTTTACAATGTCTGTGCGGAATTCGCCCATTCGCTCGACCGGCGCTCTTTGCCCGACCGGGCGCGAAGTGCAGTGTTTTCGTCGATCCCTGACGCCGTCTTGGTTTCGGGGCAAATTACCGGGGAGGCTGCTGCCTTGTCGGACCTCGAGGCGGTTAAGGCCGTCCTGCCGAATACGGCCGTAATGGCGAATACAGGTGTGAAGCACGACACCGTTGCCGATGTTTTGTCGATTGCGGACGGGTGCATCGTCGGCTCATCGCTCAAGGTCGATGGGGACACGTGGAACGCAATCGATCCGGAGCGCGCTCGCGATTTCATGGCCCGTGCGAGCGCGGCCCGCGCATGAAGGATCGCATCAAACGCAACTTGATGGAGTTGATGATGGTTCCGGGCCTGTCAGGTCATGAGGACCGTGTGCGGCGTGCGCTGCGCCAGCGTTTAGATGACATCGGCGTTGAAAGCACCTCGGACCGATTGGGCAATCTCACGGCGTATTTTCCGGGGCAAGGGCCAAGCGTGATGCTGTTCACACATATGGACCAGCTCGGCTTCATCGTACGCCGGATCGAAGCAAACGGGCTGATCCGGCTGGAACGTTTAGGCGGCGTGCCAGAGCGCGCCTTGGCGGCACAGGAAGTTCTGATCTGCGTGGGCGAAGGCTGCGACGTACCGGGCATCATTGCCAATAAGAGCCACCATGCGACCGCGCCATCTGAAAAGTACCAGGTTACGCCCTATGCGGAGTTATATGTCGATAGTGGACTGGTTTCAGCCGCAGATGTGGAGGCTGCCGGCATCCGCATTGGCACGCCTGTCGTCTATGCACCCCATGCGGCTGCCTTGGGAAATGACCGGATTACCGGCACGAGCGTCGACGACCGGGCAGGCTGCGCGGTCTTGTTAGAGATGGCGCAGCTGTTGAAGGCACGCACAAGCGGCCCTCCCGTGCATTTGGCGTTCACCGTGTTGGAGGAGTTCAACCTGCGTGGGGCACAGCCTTTGGCGCAGAAGTTGCAGCCTGATATTGCGATCCAGCTTGATTTGATGCTTGCGACGGACACGCCTGACATGGCGGCGAAGGGCGATATGGTCCTGGGTGGCGGCCCCGGTATGAGCCTTTATTCCTTCCACGGCCGCGGCACCTTAAACGGGGTCATTCCGCACCCCGCGATGGTGCATTTATTTGAGCACGCGGCGGAGGTACACAGGATTCCCTTGCAGCGGAGCGCGCAAGTGGGCGTGTTGACAGACCTGTCCTACGTGCAGCTGGTTGGCGAAGGCGTTGTCTCCATCGATATGGGCTTCCCGATGCGCTATTCGCATTCAGCCCGCGAAGTCTGTGATTTGGACGACCTCGCGGCTCTCACCAGACTGTTAGATGCAGCCCTCAGCGACATCGGCCCCGATTTTTCACTCGACCGGGATGATTACACCTGATGGCGTACACGCTCGGCATTGATATCGGCACCTATGAGACCAAGGGTGTCTTGGTGGACGAGGCCGGAGTGATCCAAGCCCAGGCAGCGCGGGGCCATGAAATGCTGGTGCCACAGCCCGGCTGGGCCGAGCACCGACCGGAAGAGGATTGGTGGGGCGACTTTGTCCATGTTTGCAAGGCGCTTTTGACTGAGAGTGGCTTCGATCCAAAAGACATCAAAGCCATCGCCTGCAGTGCGATTGGCCCCTGCATGCTGCCCGTCGATGCAGAGGGCATTCCGTTGATGAACGGCGTCCTCTACGGCGTTGATGGTCGCGCTGAGACAGAGGTCCGCGAGCTGACCGACCGTATTGGCGAGGACACCATCATCGCCCGCTGCGGCAATGCTTTAACGTCCCAGTCCGTCGGCCCTAAAATTCTATGGCTCAAGCGCAACCGCCCCGAGATCTACGCCCAAACCTCGCATATCCTGACCTCCACCAGCTTCCTCGTGCAGCGCCTGACGGGTGAGGTGGTGATCGACCACTACACCGCCGCCAACTTCTCGCCGCTCTACGACATCGCCACCCAGTCTTGGGTTGAGGACCTTGCGGGCGACATCCTCCCGCTCGAAAAACTGCCCCGCCTGATTTGGTCAAACGAGATCGCAGGTCATATCACCAAGAACGCTGCAGCACAGACGGGCCTCGCCATTGGCACCCCCGTCACAGCAGGCACAATCGACGCGGCAGCAGAGGCATTCTCCGTTGGCGTTGACCAGCCCGGCGACATGATGATGATGTACGGCTCGACGATTTTCATCATCCTGCGCGCCCAGTCTCAGGTCTCGGATCCGCGCATCTGGTACGCGCCTTGGCTATTCAAGGGAGAGCATGCCTCCATGGCGGGCCTCGCCACCTCTGGCACACTCACCCATTGGTTCCGCGACCAGATCGCCCAGGATTTGCCCAAAGATACTGCATTCCCAGCCTTGGCCGAGGAAGCCGGAACCTCGCCCCCCGGCGCCAATGGTCTGCTAATGTTGCCCTATTTCTCAGGCGAGCGAACCCCAATTCACGACGTCCATGCCAAGGGCGTGATCTTCGGTCTCAATCTCACTCACACACGCGGCGACATGTACCGTGCGTTGATCGAGGGTATCGCCCACGGAACCCGGCACGTCACTGATACCTTTGCGGAGCTCGGTCAATCGCCAAGCCGCCTGCTCGCTGTTGGCGGTGGCACCAAAAACGCCCTCTGGCTACAAGCCACCTCCGACATTACCAGCATTGATCAGATCGTGTGTGAAAAGACGACCGGCGCTAGCTACGGTGATGCATTCCTCGCGGCCCTTGCTGTCGGGTTGGTTGAGCGTGAAGACATCTCCAGATGGAACCCAGTGGCACAGACGATCACGGCACGCCCCAACCCAGCGTATGATAAGGCCCACGGGCTGTTCCTCAAACTCTACGCGCAGACAAAGGACATCGCCTCGCAGCTTACTTGACCGCGCCTGCAGCCATGCCTTTGATGATGTATTTTTCAAGGACTATGGCCACAAAAATGAGAGGCAGGATTGCCGCCGAGGACAATGCCGCCATCGACCACCAGTTGATGCCTTGAGAGCCAGTCTGCGAGGCCACCATAACGGGCAACGTCGAGGCATTAGAGGACGTCAAAAGGGCCGCAAAGAAGTACTCGTTCCAGCATAGCACCAGCGACAGAATAAACGCGGCGACCATGCCGGGCAGCGCGATGGGAAGAACGATTTGCATGAACGCGCCCCAGATGCCCAAGCCGTCCACAAGCGCCGCTTCCTCCAGCTCAATCGGTATGCCATGGAATTGATCGCGCATGATCCAGATTACGATGGGAAGGACCATCAGAGTGTATAGCAAAATCAACCCAACCCGGCTGTCGAGCAACGCCAAGGATTTGTAGAGTACGAGGAAGGGTAAGGCTAAAACCACCGGCGGAAGGATCATCTGGCTGAGAAAGAAGAATGAGATATCCGAGTTCCTCATGAACCCGAACCGATAGTTAAAGCGCGACAGGCCATAGGCCGCCAATGACCCTAGCACGACGGCCAAGAGCGAGGCCGAGATCGAGATGATGGTACTGTTCCAGAACCGTTTTAGGAACTCCTCGCGCACCGTCGAGACCTCTCCGATCAGGCGCGGCGACAGTCCGATGGACTCCCAACCTTTCCACCTTGGCGTGAAGTCCCACCACGGGATCAAGTTGCCCTTCATCACATCTGGTGCGAGTTTGAAGGATGTCGTAATTGTCCAGAAAATCGGGAACAGGCAAATAACGGTCCAGGTCAGCAGCGCTGCATAGATCGCAATGCGGCTGGCCCACCATTTGGTATTAATTTGGCGGTCCGTGTCGTGATCTTTGAAAATAGCGCTCATGCAGGCCTCTCCATCCATCGGCTGACCACTTTCAAAAGCAAGGTCACGAAGATCACGATAAGCACCAAATAGACCATCGCCAGCAGCGTGCCGTAGCCCACATTGGAGCGGTCTCGGTACTCCCGAAAGATGAAGCTGGTGACACTATCCGTTGCGCCTCCCGGGCCGCCAGATGTGACGTTGATAATCACGTCAGCCAGTTTCAGCTTGAAGATAATGCGGATTACCACAGCGGTCACAGATACGGGCAGCATCAACGGGAAGATGACCTCTTTGAAACTTTGCCACCCGGTCGCACCATCCACCTTCGAGGCCTCAATGACCTCTTTCGGCAACGCCTGCAAACCTGCCAAAAGCATGATCATCATGAAGGGAATGAACGTCCAGGCATCCATCGCCATGATCATGAACCGTGCAATTTCGGGCGTTCCAAAGAAGCTGGGCTCCCCGCCAAGTTCACGGATCAGGCGCGAAATGGGGCCGAAGCGAACCTCCAGCATCGACTTGCCGATCATCCATGACACGGCCACAGGGCTCAGCATCAAGGGCAGAAGGAACACGACACGAAAGAACTTTCGGGCGCGGATTTGCGCGTTGAGCAGCAGGGCCAGGCCGAACGCGATCACGTACTCAACGCTCACGGCCAGAACGTAATACACCATATTTTTCAACGCGTTCCAGTAAAATCCATCATTCCACATCTCTATCAGATTGTCCCAGCCATTGGGCTGCGGCCCGTTGGGCGAGGCAAGGTTCCAATCGGTAAACGAGATATAAAGCGCGAACAGGAGCGGAAAGACGACGAGGCTGATGACGAACAACGCGGCGGGCAGCACAAACAATGTGCGTTTGCCCTTCTCGCCATTTACGACGACCTGTGCCGCACACAGCGCGATCGCCCAAAATACGTAGGCGTATAAAATCGGCCGCCAGTTGTCGAAGCCGCTGGCAACGCG
>CAJQNG010000098.1 GCA_905479635.1 uncultured Boseongicola sp.
ACCATGCCAAGATCGCCATGGCTCGCCTCAGCGGGGTGCAAGAAATAGGCCGGCGTGCCAGTAGAGGAAAACGTCGCAGCCAGTTTAGCCCCGATATGCCCGGACTTTCCAAGACCGGTTACGATTAGGCGACCCGACATTTCGGAAATCAGCTCCAGCGCCTCAGCCAAGGACTGATCCATCGCGCCCAGCCCTTCCGACATTGTCCTCAGTGCCGCAAGGTCGGTTTCAATGGCCGTCTGTATCGCGCTGGTCGTGTTCATCGCTCGAAACCTTTCGTTTTTTGCCACCGACATAGAGGATTGCGGCTGTGCAGCAAAGCCTTGGCCGCGCAGACTATACTTTGACGACCTCGTCCAATGCCTTTAGTCGCCTCAAAAGCGCAGGCATACCGGCCAATGGCACCATGTTTGGTCCATCCGATGGTGACCGCGCAGGTTCTTCGTGAGTCTCAATGAAAACGGCAGAACAACCGACGGCAACTGCAGCGCGGGCGAGCGGTGCAACGAATTCGGATTGCCCGCCAGTCGACCCTCCAAGCCCCCCCGGCAACTGCACCGAATGTGTCGCGTCAAAGACCACTGGGTAGCCGGTTTGCGCCATTATCGGCAGGCTTCGCATATCGCTTACAAGCATATTGTAGCCAAAGCTTGCCCCGCGCTCGGTAAGCAAAATTCTTTGGTTACCAGTACTTTCCACTTTGTCGACGATATTTTGCATGTCCCAAGGCGCCAGGAACTGACCCTTTTTGACGTTGATGACGGCGCCCGTCTCGCCGGCGGCCAAAAGAAGGTCGGTCTGGCGGCACAAAAACGCAGGGATCTGCAAAATATCGACGGCTTCAGCCGCGGGAACACACTGAGTTGTGTCGTGCACATCCGTCAGAACTGGGCACCCAAATTCGCTGCGGATGGCCGCGAGTATCGACAAGCCTTCGTCTATTCCAACGCCGCGCTTCCCACCAAGGCTGGTGCGGTTGGCCTTGTCAAAACTCGCTTTGAAGACATACCCAATTCCGATGTCTGCACAGGCCTTTGCAAGCGTTTCTGCGAGCATGCGGGCATGATCAAGCGTCTCAAGTTGGCAGGGTCCCGAGATAAGCGTTAGTGGCGCCTCGTTAGAAACCGAGAGCGCGCCTATGGATACGGTCTTCATTTCAAGCCTTCCTTGGCCATAATTGCCTCGATGATCGGAACATCAGAAGGGTTGTTCAGTTCCCAGAAATCGTGGCCTTTGGATTCAACTTCCACGCATCTCACCGGCATCGCGTTTTCCAGAAAACGGAGTTGCTCCAAGCCTTCACGTTTCTCAAGCGGGCCTTCCGGTAAGCCGTTATAGTGCATTAGCGTCTCAGGTTTATAGGCATAGCAACCAACGTGGTGGAACACTGAAACCGCATCCTGCGGTGCGCCATCATAAAACGGCAAGACCTCCTTGGAAAAGTAAAGCGCGTCGTTGTTGGCTCCAAAAACGGCCGTAGTGGCCCCTACACGGCCTGCTTTTCGGTCGGCCTGAAGTTTCGCCAGGTGCTCGGCGGCCGTTTTCAGAACCGGCGTCGCCATATGAATTGTGGGGTCCTCCGCCAGAGCATCTATCAATGCCTCAACGTAATGGGGCGGAGTTAGCGGCGCATCCCCCTGAAGGTTAACGATAATATCGGCAGGTTCCGACAAAAGGGCGACGGCCGCGGCGCAGCGTTCCGTGCCATTCCGGCATTCCGGCGGGGTCATCAATACGTTTCCACCGAACGCTTTTGTAGCTTCCGCGATACGCGCATCATCGGTCAGCACGAATACTTCGGCGACCGAAGACACCTGTGTTGCCGCGTCCCAGCTGCGTTCGATAAGGCTCTTGGTAATTCCTGTGGCCCCTCGCAGGACGGCAAGGGATTTTCCTGGAAAGCGCGATGACTGGTATCTCGCAGGAATAAAAATGACAGTTCGCACGCTTACCCGCTCCGTTGTTGCACTCTCGGCTTAAGGAAAATCGGGGCGCTCCGCAATCCGAAGCCACCTATTCACAGGTCGACATGCCCGATGCAGCGGCTAGTCTGGCATCCAAACCACCCCACGAAAGGGAGCGCCTTGGGCAGCCGTATATTCTCAGACAAGAACCGCCCGGTGCATCTTGGACCCTTCCCCCTAGAACGCCTGTCGCGCGGCGAGCTGTCGGATCTGTCAGCCGTCGCGGAAGACCGGACAGTCGTTTTTTCAAGCGAGACACCCGAGGCCCTGATCAACGCGATGAGCGACTATCAGGCGATGATGGATGCTATACGGGATGGATTGATCAATCGGACACGATCAGAGATCCCAAGCGATCTGACCGAGCGATCCAACCACCTGAAAAGCTTTGGCTACTTCAACGACGCAAGCATGGTTGGCATTGGGCCGCTGCCCGATCTAGCAAGACGAGAAACAACTGTTCGCAACCCCGAGATTGATCGGCTTTCGCATGATCTTTCGACGCGACAAACAAAGACGCTCGCAAGCGGCATTGACATGATCATGGCGGATCTGAAGGAGTCCATGGCTGCCCCGCCGACGGATATTGATGGGCATAAGTCTACTATTGTCGTCTTGAACGAAGCTCCTCGCCCGCCCTGGCCCGATGAACCCGGCGCGACTTGGTTGCGAGACGCAAGTGTGCCTGCAGCCGCGCTGCGTGCGGCGGAAACAGCTGCGGTATTGGCAAATTATATTCGGCTGCTGGGCTGGGAAGCGCGGGCACATACTGTGACGTCGTCAGATGTTCACTTAAACCGGCTTGGTGTGGCATCGGGGCTTCTTTCTCACGAAGACGGTGCCGTGGAGGCCCCCTATATCGGTGAAAGCTTCGGCCTCGCGGCAGTTACGACCACGATGCCCCTCCAACATGACGCCCCCTTGGTGCCAAAGGCAGAACAGCCTTGGTTTCGGACGTCGGGGCCAAGCTGGTGGCTTGGGACATCGGGGGCCCGCCGGACCGGTATTGGCGGCAATCCCTTCAAGTCCAGAGCTTTCCATCTTGGCCCGCATCCTTTTGAAACGCTCAAACGTGTCGAAACTCCCACAACCTATATTGATGAGCCAAACGTTGCGCGCGTTCCTAAACGCACCGACATGTTTGCCCGCGCGCAGTTCGGAGACATGGGCCCGGCGCTCCAAAAAGGAGCGAAGGGCGGGTACTACGCGCGAAAGGCAGCGACATCGAGCGCGCAACGCCGCCTGCTGG
Organism: uncultured Boseongicola sp.; assembly: GCA_905479635.1. Lineage (GTDB taxonomy): Bacteria > Pseudomonadota > Alphaproteobacteria > Rhodobacterales > Rhodobacteraceae > Boseongicola. The sequence goes on from CAJQNG010000098.1 coordinate 3,214, forward strand.
GGGCTTTCGTTTTGCTTCAGGATGGCCCCGCAAAGAGTGACCCGAATAAGAGTGATGCCGACGAAAACGCGCTTGCGATCAAAGCTGCGAGTTACTTTCTCGGAATTGACGCAGTTGGGATCAGTCGATGTCCCGAATGGGCGTGGTATTCCCACGATGCAACCGGCGCTGCAATCGAGCCAACGCATGATCAAGCCATTTCGATGATTGTCGATCAAGGCCACGAAACGATGGAGGGCGCGAGCGGCGATGACTGGATTAGCGTCGCGCAATCTATGCGCGCGTATCTTCGGTTTTCGCTTCTTGGAGGGATTATCGCAGAACAAATCCGCAATCTGGGGTATTCCGCAAAAGCGCACACGGTGATGGACGGGGAAGTCTTGCAGCCTCCGCTGCTCTTATTGTCTGGGCTGGGCGAAGTGAGCCGCATCGGCGAAGTCATCTTGAACCCGTTCCTTGGACCCCGCTTGAAATCCGGTGTCGTAACCACCGACATGCCCCTTGCGCACGACAAGCCGATTGATTTCGGAATGCAGGCATTTTGTGAGGCCTGCAACAAATGTGCGCGCGAATGTCCAAGCGGCGCGATTACCGCTGGTCCCAAACTGATGTTCAACGGCTATGAAATTTGGAAGTCAGACAGCCAGAAATGTGCCACCTATCGGATCACCACCGAAGGGGGGGCGATGTGTGGCCGGTGTATGAAGACCTGCCCCTGGAACCTTGAAGGTCTGTTCGCTGAAAAGCCTTTTCGATGGGCTGCAATGAATATACCAAATGCTGCCCCTGCCCTTGCAAAACTGGACGATTACGTTGGCAATGGCGGTCTCAACCCGGTCAAAAAGTGGTGGTGGGATTTGGAATTGTCCGAAGGTGGGCACTACCTTCCGACCAAAAAAACCGTCAACGCACGCGACTTGCAACCAGACTTGAAACTCAAGTACGAGGATCAAACGCTCGCCGTCTATCCCGCCAACTTAGCTCCTCACCCTTGGCCTTATCCGTTTGCAATGGACCGTGAGGCCGGAATTGAGGCCTATCAGGCACTCGTCACCGCTGAGGAATATCAACGCCAACAGGAAGCCGGTGACGACAGCTTGGTGCATCGATACTCGGCAAAAGGCGAAAGTCCGGTTCTTCGCGTCGTATGCTCCAAAGCAGAACGGATGACACCGGATATCACAAAGTATGAATTTCGCGATCTCGATGGGAACGACCTACCCGCTTGGGACGCAGGTGCGCATCTTGATATCGTGGTGGCCCCGGAATACCTTCGCCAATACTCGATGTCTGGCGACCCTTCCGATCGCTCGGTGTATCAGATTGGTGTTTTGCGTGAGGATAAAGGTCGCGGCGGGTCTGCGTTGTTACACCGGATATTCTCTGAGGGCCGCAAAGTATTTATCTCCCGCCCAATCAACCACTTCCCGCTCGTTGAAGACTGCGAAATGACATTCCTGATGGGGGGCGGGATTGGCATCACACCCATGATCGCAATGGCGCATCGACTGCACGCATTGGGACGCCGCTTTGAAGTCCACTATTCTGTCCCATCGCGGGCTGGTGCGGGGTATCTGGAGGACTTGGAGAACGCACCTTGGGCAGAAAACTTGCGGCTGCACGTCTCGGACGAAGGAAGCCGGGCAGACTTTGGACGCCTGCTTCCTACATATGAAAAAGGAAGCCAAATCTACACATGCGGCCCCGATCGCTACATGCAGGCGGTCCTGAATGCGGCACAATCTGCCGGTTTTCCTGAGTATGCCCGGCACTTGGAGTATTTTTCTGTCCCAGAAATTCCAGAATACGAAAACCACCCATTCACGCTTCGGCTTTCAAAGTCCGGCAAAACGTTTGAGGTGCCCGCGGATAGGTCGGCTGCAGACATCCTGATTGAGAACGGTGTGCCGATCGACCTGAAATGCTCAGACGGTCTTTGCGGTGTTTGCGTCTGCAATGTGGTCTGCGGAGCCGTGGAGCATCGCGATTTCGTTCTGTCCAAGTCGCAACGGGAAAGTCGAATGATCACCTGTCAATCGCGTGCAGCTGAGCCGAACGGTGTGGTCGAGCTTGATCTATGAGCTGGTCAGGGCCGACTTAAACTATTGATAAGCCGTGTCGCCGACGGCATGCTCCAGGCGAAAGTAGGTCATCGCCAATGCAGTCAGAAAAAGCCACAGCACTATTTGGCGTCATCGAAGCGCGTCGAGACGACCTGATTGCGCTCACACAGGAATTGGTCCGTATTCCGACGATCAACCCGCCCGGCGATCACTACCTCGAGATCTGCGAATATCTAAAACGTCGTCTGGAAAGCTCAGGGTTTGCAACCGAACTGGTCCGCGGCGAAGGGACACCCGGCGACAGTGACCGCTACCCTCGTTGGAATATTGTGGCACGACGGGACGGACGGCATTCCGGGGAGTGCGTCCACTTCAACTCGCACACGGACGTCGTTGAAGTGGGACACGGGTGGAGCAAGGACCCCTTCGCCGGCACTCTTGAAGACGGCAAAATATTTGGTCGCGGGACATGTGACATGAAGGGGGGCCTGGCAGCTTCGATTATTGCTGCCGAAGCGTTTATCGAGACATGCCCAGACTATGCGGGCGCGATTGAAATCTCGGGGACCGCCGACGAAGAGACAGGTGGGTACGGTGGCGTCGCCTATCTCGCGGAGAGGGGCTATTTTTCGCCTGACCGCGTGCAACACGTGATCATTCCCGAGCCGCTTCAAAAGGATCGGATTTGTCTTGGGCATCGCGGCGTATGGTGGGCTGAAATCGAAACGCACGGAGAGATCGCACACGGATCAATGCCTTTCCTGGGCGATTGCGCCGTTCGGCATATGGGCGCCGTCCTCACCGAGATGGAAACCTCCCTTTTCCCTGCACTTGCCACACGCTCGACCGACATGCCGGTGGTTCCTGAAGGCGCCAGGCAATCGACGCTCAATATCAATTCATTCCACGGCGGACAGGACGAGAACCCTCCCGAATTTACCGGCTTTCCCTCGCCTTGCGTGCCTGACAGTGCGCGCATGGTCATTGATCGACGCTTTCTGATCGAGGAAGACTTCCAAGACGTTCAGCAAGAAATTCACACCCTTCTGGAACGGGTCAAATCGCAACGGGAAACTTTTTCTTACGACATTCGCGACTTGCACCATGTGATTCCAACGATGACCGACAAGACGGCACCAATTGTGCAAAGCACCGCAAAAGCAATCAAAAGTGTCTTGGGTCGGGATGCGGAGTATGTCGTTTCCCCAGGCACTTATGATCAAAAGCACATTGATCGGATCGGGCGCCTTAAAAACTGCATTGCCTATGGGCCGGGATTACTGGAACTTGCGCATAAGCCCGATGAATACATCGGCGTTGACGATATGCTAGACTCGGCGAAAGTGATGGGCCTGTGCTTGATTGATCTTTTAACCGACGCTGGTGAACAGGGAGAAAAATTATGAAATTCAAAGCATTGACGAGCGCTGCTGCGCTGGTGGTTTTGGCGGGCACGGCTCAGGCTGACACAGGCTTGATTGTTGGTCTGCAACTGGAGCCACCACACCTTGATCCGACGAGTGCTGCCGCAGGCGCGATTGATCAGGTCCTTTATTCGAATGTTTTCGAAGGTTTGACGCGTTTTGGGCCTGACGGCTCGGTCAATCCAGGCCTCGCCGCAAGCTGGGACATCTCGGAGGATGGCCTGAGGTACACGTTCAACTTGCGCGAAGGTGTCGCTTTCCATGACGGGACGGCAATGGATGCAGAGGACGTTGTGTTCTCACTTGACCGAGCGCGCGCCGAAGACAGCACAAATGCGCAAAAGGCACTCTTTGCCGAAATTGAAGGCGTCGAAGCGGTTGATCCAACCACTGTGCGCGTGACGCTTTCGACCGCCAATGGCAGTTTTTTGTTTAATATGGCTTGGGGCGACGCCGTGATCGTCGCCTCCGAAAGCATCGAAAATATCAAGACGAACCCAGTGGGAACGGGCGCATTCAAATTCTCGAACTGGGTCCAGGGGGACCAGATCGAGTTAGTTCGCAATGAGGACTATTGGGGAACGCCAGCCAATCTCGAGACAGCGACCTTCAAGTTCATTTCAGATCCCACTGCGGCGTTTGCGGCCATGATGGCTGAAGATGTCGATGTATTTTACAGCTATCCCGCACCTGAGAACTTGCCACAGTTCGAAGCAGATGCGCGCTTCGAGGTGCTTGTCGGATCATCAGAGGGTGAGACTATTCTGGCGATCAACAATCTGATGGAACCGTTCACCGACGTGCGCGTCCGCAAAGCAGTTGCACACGCTATTGACCGGCAAGCCATTATAGATGGTGCCATGTTCGGCCTTGGCACTCCGATCGGGACGCACTTTGCGCCACACAACCCAGACTACGTCGATCTGACGAGTAATTCGCAGTATGATCCCGAGCTTGCAAAGTCATTGCTTACCGAAGCGGGTTACCCTGACGGGTTCACAACAACGTTGAAATTGCCGCCGCCATCCTACGCCCGTCGTGGTGGCGAAATAATTGCCTCCCAGTTACGCGCTGTGGGTATTCAGACCGAAATCAGCAACCTTGAGTGGGCTCAATGGCTTGAACAAGTGTTTCGCGGCAAAGACTTCGGCCTGACGATTGTCAGCCATACCGAACCTTTCGACATCGGTATCTACGCGCGGCCTGAATACTACTTCCAGTATGACAACGCCGACTTCCAGTCGTTGATCAAGGACCTGACGGCCGAGACTGATCCTGCAAAACGCTCAGAACTTATTGCCATGGCGCAGACAATAATCTCGAACGATTATGTGAATGGATATCTCTTCCAATTGGCAGTCCCAACGGTCGTGAAAGCCGGCATTCAAGGCATCTGGTCCGATGCGCCGACACAAGCGATTGACCTCACAGCTGTCAGCTGGAGCAATTGATTAAAATGGCCCGCCCCGGCAGTAACTTCGCCTGCCGGCGCGGGCTTTGAGCTAAGCCCAGACAGATGGCGCGCTATATCCTGACGCGACTTTTATCGTTGCTTATCAGCTTGACCGTTGCCAGTGCCGTTATTTTTGCGTTGATCGAAATCATACCGGGCGATCCTGCCGCCTTCATGCTAGGGATCAATGCGCAAGACGACACGATTGCCGCCTTACGCGCCGAGCTTGGACTGGATACCAGCCCTCTTGAGCGCTATTTCGGTTGGGTCAGCGGAATGGTTACCGGTGATTTTGGCACGTCGTATACCTACCGCACGCCAATCTCTGAAATGATCGCGGAACGGCTTTGGATATCACTTCCGCTCGCCCTTATCGCGCTTGCGCTTTCGACGCTAATTGCCTTCCCGGTTGGCATTCTTGCCGCATCGAAGCGAGGCTCTTTGACCGACACAATTGTTATGGGCTTCACCCAACTTGGCGTCGCCATCCCGAACTTTTGGTTTGCTATGCTGATGGTGCTGGTTTTTGCAATTAACCTTCGATGGTTCTCGGCCGGAGGGTTTCCGGGCTGGGACGAGGGCCTGTTTACTGGATTGAAGGCTCTGACTTTGCCAGCGATCTCACTTGCCCTGCCCCAAGCGTCCATCTTGGCTCGCGTGATGCGCTCGGCCCTCGTAGATACGCTGGACGAAGACTTCATGCGGACCGCACGCGCCAAAGGGTTGAACAGACGACAAGCCATCCAACGCCACGCGTTACGCAATGCAATGATCCCCGTCCTGACAATCATTGGCCTGCAGTTTTCGTTCCTCCTGGCCGGGGCGATCATTATCGAGAACGTTTTTTTCCTACCTGGGCTAGGTCGATTGGTTTTCCAGGCGATTTCACAACGAGACCTGATTGTTGTGGAGAGCGTTGTGATGCTGCTGGTCTTCGCTGTGATCGTCGTAAATTTCGCCGTTGATATAGCCTACGTGCTGGTCGATCCGCGGCTGAGGCGTCAAGGATGAAGACCAACCGCAATCTGGTCGTTGGCGCAGCCCTAACAGGGTTTTTCACGATTGCCGCTCTCATCTCATTCCTTTGGGTTCCCTATGACATTGAAGCGCTGAATATCGCAGACCGGATGAAAACGCCGTCCTTCTCGCACCTCCTGGGGACGGATCACTTTGGGCGTGATATCCTGTCTATGGTTATGATCGGTGCCCGCACGTCGATTGCCGTCGCGCTTGTCGCCGTTGGAATTGGGATGGGGCTGGGTGTTCCACTTGGGCTAGCGGCTGCAGCGCGCAAAGGCAGTCTCTTGGACGAGTTGATTGGCCGCGGGAATGATCTTGTCTTCGCATTTCCATCGCTTCTGATCGCAATTTTAATCACGGCGACGTTCGGACCAAGTGCTCTGAATGCAATCATTGCGATCGGGATTTTTAACGTGCCGGTTTTTGCAAGGTTAACGCGCGGTTCCGCACTTAGCATTTGGAAGCGTGATTTCATCCTCGCCGCACGCGTGTCGGGGAAGAATTCCGCACAAATATCTGTCGAGCATATCCTTCCTAATTTATCGAGCCTGCTGATTGTACAGGGGACGATCCAGTTCTCTCTCGCTATTCTTGCAGAAGCCGCGCTTTCATATGTTGGCCTCGGCGCACAGCCCCCCACGCCCAGTTGGGGCCGCATGTTGGCTGACAGCCAAACGATGATCAGTCTCGCACCTCATCTCGCCCTCGCCCCCGGGCTTGCGATCGTCTTTACCGTGTTGGGGCTAAATCTTCTTGGCGACGGCTTTCGAGACGTCTTCGATCCCCGCCTGCGGCGAGGACGGACATGACGCTTCTTGAAATAGAGGGCCTTTCGCTTTCAATAAACGGATCGCCAATCCTAAAGGATATCTCCCTGTCGCTGAAGCAAGGCCGTATTTTGGGTGTGATCGGCGAAAGCGGGTCAGGCAAATCGATGACTGCTTTTGCAATTATGCAGCTTCTGCCGTCGGGATCAAAAGCAACCGGGCACCTTCGAGTGCTGGGGTTCGACATGCTTGCCGCCAGCGAGGACGACTTGTGCAAAATGCGTGGGAATGACGTATCCATCGTCTTCCAGGAGCCCGCGACGGCTCTCAACCCATTGAAAACTATTGGTGACCAAGTCGCCGAAGCGATTTTGATACACGAACCCTCGACAACTCGCGCGGGCGCCCAGGTTCGCGCTCAAACCACATTGGAACGGTGCGAACTTCCAGCTGAACAGTTTCCTCTGACACTTTATCCGCATGAATTGTCCGGAGGCCAAAGACAGCGTGTGGTCATCGCTCTTGCAATTGCACTGCGTCCAAAACTTCTGATTGCGGACGAGCCAACCACCGCACTGGATGTAACAACGCAGGCAGAAGTACTGCAGCTTCTCAAGCGGCTCGTCACAGAAGACCAGATGGGTTTGATGCTTGTCAGTCACGATCTCGCCGTTGTGGCCGGAATGGCGGATGACATCGTCATTATGAAAAACGGTGAGATTGTGGAAAGTGGCGTCGCAACAGCCGTATTTCAACAGCTACGACATCCCTATACCCGTGCGCTTTACGCCGCCTCCGAGCATGTCCCGGATCGCACGCCACCGCGCAGTACGGCCCGCTTGTTGTCGGTGACAAATTTGGTGCGGGACTATCGGCTGCCGCGCACTGCTTTGTTTGCTGCGCCGCAATACTTTCGGGCGGTCGATCATGTGAGTTTTGATATCTTCAAAGGCGAAAGCCTTGGTCTTGTTGGGGAAAGCGGTTGCGGCAAATCAACACTTACGCGGGCGATACTCGGACTTGAGACGGTGCAGGGTGGCGAGATGTATCTGGATGGGATGCCTATCGCTGGAGGCAGACACGTCGATCGAAAGATACGGCGCCGGATGCAGGCGGTCTTTCAGGACCCCTACGGATCGTTCAATCCCCGGCACAGGGTCGACAGGCTGATAAGCGAACCGTTTCATTTGTATGAAGAACCGCCTTCCAGCGACGAAAAGAATGAGGCCGTCGTTGGGGCGCTTCGCGCCGTCGGCCTAAGCCCGGAAGATCAATTCAAGTACATACATGAGTTTTCCGGGGGACAGCGCCAGCGCATCGCGATTGCGCGGGCTTTGATCACCCAGCCAGAACTTATCCTGCTTGACGAAGCGACATCGGCTCTCGATGTATCAATCAGAGCTCAGATCCTGGATTTATTGGCGGAATTGGCGAACAGTTACGGCCTAACATATCTGTTCATTTCGCATGATCTGTCAGTCGTCAGAGCAATAACGGACCGTGTTTTGGTGATGCGGGACGGTAGAATCGTCGAAGAAGGAAAAACTGAACAAGTTTTCAGCGCGCCTCAGCATCCATACACACGGTCGCTAATCGACGCGTCTCCAGTTCTTCCAAAGAACGCCAATCACTAGGCATTTGCATTTCCAAACCACTTGCAGCGGCCTCTGGAGATACTGCGCTCGCATGCCCCGCCCGGGCCGCAGCTCAGCAAGCAGAGGATCAGAATGGCAATTTCCTACTGGCATTGTCGATATGGGAGCGACAACGGCGGCGTTGATTTTGATATGGCTCTGTGGGGGTGGGGTTTGGAACGCTCCTGGAATAGTCGCCGTCGTGGACGATGCAGAAACTTTTCGCGTCAGCTTTTCTAGGCAACTCCGATTGCGACGTTTTCAAAAGTCGATACGTCTTTGCCGGCGGTGAATTCAGCGACGTCGGCTGCGAAAGATCTAAAATGCGCGCTTTCGTTGTGAAGGTCGAAAGCACTCCTGTCCTCGTAAAGCTCATAGAGAAAAACAGAATTCGGGTCAGCAGGATCTGTGCACACATCGAACCTATGACACCCGCCTTCATTGGTAAGACTATCGCGCGCTTGCTGGTGCATTCTGGGCAAAAACCGCTCCATCGCGCTTGGGCGAATACGAAAAGTGACACAAACAGCGTACATTTTATTGTTCCTTAGCTTTTCGTTGGAAAGCGACGTCGCAGCTCTGCAACCTGATCCTCGTTTAGGGGGCGGGTCTTCATGCCCTGTAGCGAGAGAAAAAGCTTAGCCGTCTCTTCAAGCTCTTCTGTTGCATACACAGCATCTTCCAGAGAAATGCCTGCAACGATGGGGCCATGATTGGCCAAAAGCACCGCGTGGTGATCTGAAGCCATCTCTCTGACGGCCCGCGCCAGATCAAGATCGCCGGGCGGAAAATACGGGATCAACGGCAAGACACCGACCCGCATCACGTAGTATGCAGTGAGCGGTGGCAGCACATTGGTCGGATCAATGTCGTGCAGACAACTTGCCGCCACCGAATGTGTTGAGTGCAAGTGAACAATTGCCCCGGCGTTGGGACGACATTCGTACATTGTTGTGTGAAGAAAGGCCTCTTTCGTCGGCGCATCTCCATCGACGTGTTTGCCAGTCAAATCCAGCTTGGCAATTCGAGAGGGATCGAGATTTCCAAGACTTGATCCAGTCGGCGTCATCAGCCATCCATCGTCGAGACGGACGCTAATGTTTCCCGTCGACCCAAAGGTCAGTCCCCGATCAAAAAGGGAGCGGCCCATTTCCGCAATTTGATCTCGGGTCTGGCTTTCAGTCATTGAGGCTTTCCATCTATTTCCAATATCTTAGCGCGCCAACTAGACGCTGTCGATCTGCGCCAAAACCTCATTCGTCACTGCAATTGTGCCCATATCGCCGCCAAACTCCATCGGACGGATACGATTTGCGGCAAACCCTGCCTCTACAGCACTATCGACCGCACGCGATGCGATTGCGTAGGCGTCAGAGCCAGTCTTCTCAGAAAGATATTCCAGCATTAACGCCCCGCTTAAAATAGCCGCCAATGGATTTGCTTTGTCCTGCCCCATGATGTCGGGCGCAGTGCCGTGGGCGGGTTGGAACAACCCGTGATTATCACCAATCTCGGCGCAGGCAGCCATTCCCATGCCCCCAACAAGCCCACCGCCAAGATCAGAAAGAATGTCTCCGAACATGTTTTCCATCACCAGAACGTCACTATCCCAAGGCTGTCGGATCATATTCAAAGCCTGCGCATCGACGTAGGCGTAGTCATGCGCAATATCTGGATAGTTCGGTGCGATCTCATCAAATATCTTTCGGAAAAACGCCATGGAATTGAAAACATTGGCTTTATCTACGCAAGTCACTTTGCCCATCCCGCCACGCTCTTTGCGGCGCGCAGCCAAACGAAATGCAAAGTTATGGAGTTTCTCTGTCGTTGGGCGTGTGATGCGCAAGATATCTCGGGCTTCGCTATCGCCGATTACTTCGCCGCGCCCATGGACTGCGGCCGAGTAAAACAATCCCTCCGTGGATTCCCGCAAGATAATCAGATCGATCCCTGCCGCACGGGGATCTGCTAATCGCTGCGGAGCGTTCGGGTACGCTTTGACCGGGCGCACGCCTGCATAAAGCCCATATCGATCCCGCAATCGCAAGTGTGGCGCAATCTCAGTTCCGTCCGGGCGTCGGATTGACGGCAAGCCGATTGCGCCCAATAGGATCGCGTCCGCGTCCCCCGCCCTTTCCTCGCCATCAGGCTCGATATCAAGACCTGTTTGCTGGTAATAGCCTGCGCCAGCTAGGATCGGTGCGTAGTGAAGCGTCTCTCCGCCCGCCTTGGTAATAGCCGCATCCACAACGGCCATTGCCGCGTCGGTCACATCCACGCCGATCCCGTCACCTTTGATGAGTGCAATTGTTGTTTGCCGGTTCATTTGCGGCGCTCCCGTTTTGTTTGGCCCGTTCCCTAAAGCTGGGGCAACCGATAATTTTCAAGAATGGCGATCAATTCGGCCGAAGTGCGTTCCCGGTGCAGGCGGAACGCATTTCGCGTCCCGTCGGCATCGCCGCGACGCAGGAACTCCAGGATCACCCGGTGTTCCGCCGTCGAGACAATTGGAGGTTCACGCAATCGAAGCGTGACCATCCTCGCACGGTGGGCTTGGTCATAGAGCGCCCCCACAAATGCCGCGAGCCTTTGGTTGCCGTGAAGCCGCAACAGCGTTTGGTGAAACCTGTCATCTGCCGCTGCCCATGCATCAAGGTCGCCCCGCTCAAGCGCAACGCTCATATCCGCCGTCGCAGCATCAAGAGGCGCGATTTCTTTCTCGCCAGGATTGCGTGCAGCGAGGTGCGCTGCTGCTTCCGGCTCAAGCGCGTTCAAGATCTCGTAAATCTCTTTCATATCCTCAACGCGGATTGGCAAGACACGCGCACCTCGGCGCGGGACCATTTCGATCAGACCTTCTGCCTGTAGACGGATCAGGGCCTCGTGCACTGGCGTGCGGCTCATGCCCAACCGCGACGCAAGCTCAGGCTCTGGCTCAAGATATCCAGGCGCCATTCGATTGGCGCGGATATCGTTTTTTAGACGCAGATAGGCATCGTCAGTGCGGCTTCGGACTTTCTGCAACTGCATTTGAGCCCCCTGTTGCTGAGAGTTTTAAAATACAAAGGTCGCGTCCGTCAAATACTTTAATGTATACATTAAAGTATACCTTGCGCTCTGAAGCGCTTTTTCGCTTCATTCACAGACACGAAAGGAAAGATTTCACCATATTTTCCATGAGCTTATCGTAGAGTTCCCCGCCTGGCACAAGCTGGCCGCCCAAGGGATCAAGCGCCACAACTTTGACGTCAGTTTCGGACGCGATGGATGTCAAAAGCGGCGAATTCAGCTGGATTTCAGTAAAAAGGCACGAGACCTCCGCGTCTTCCATCGCCTGCCGAATATCCTTGACCCGCGCGGCACTTGGCGCCGCGGCATCGCTTTGGGAGATAGCCCCTAGCGCACGGACACCAAACCGGTCCTCGAAGTAACGGTAGCCATCATGCAAAACAACGAACCGTGCCGCGCGCGCGGGCTCTAAGTCTTGGTTCAGTTGATCCAAAAGCAAGTCCATTTGCTTTTGCGATTCCACCATATTGCTCTGATAGATTGCTGCGTTGTCGGGATCGATCCGTGATAATTCCGCTGCAATTGCCGACAACCAAACCCTCGCGTTCAATGGGTCAAGCCAGGCATGGGGATCAGTGCCTAAGTGACTGTGCCGATCATGATCGTGCGCATCCGTCCCATCAGACGGTTCTTCTGCAAAAACGGCTCCCTCTCTAAACTCCAGCGTCAGCGTCCCCTCGGCTTCCAGCAGCGAAACACGCTCAGCATCTGCCGCGAGTGTCTCAAGTGTTGCTTTCAGCCACGGGGTCAAAGCGTCCCCCACCCAAAACACGGCATCAGCGTTTTGCAGGCGGCGCGCGTCAGATGGGCGCAACGCATAGTCATGCGGTGATGCCGTCGCTGGTAGCAAAAGCTCGGGCGTGCCAACGCCATCCATAATCTGTGCCACCAGCGAGTGAACAGGCGCGATGTCCGCGATCACTTGTGGCGTGTCAGCCCGTGCAAACGATGGCAGCCAGAGGGTCAAAGCAAAAACCGCAATTCGGGTCGTCCGCATCTTCAATACACCTCTCAAAAGCATCTGAACGGCCGACTTGATAAATGTTATCTTATAACATATCAACCCACTACTTTGATAACACTGGAAACCAACAATGCCTCCCCTCGGGTTTGAACCTCACGACCACTCAGCTTGTATTTCTGACGCAGTTGGTCGGGCAGACACCGCATGCCGCGATGCTGGCCTTCAGTTCACGCCAGTGCGGCGCCGTGTTCTCGAAATCCTGCTTGCAGACCATCGGGCGCTCGGTGCGTACGACATTCTCGACATGCTGCGCGGCGAGGGTCTCGGCTCGCAACCCCCCATCGCCTACAGGGCACTCGATTTCCTGGTGGAAAACGGATTTGCCCATAAAATTGAAAAGCTTAACGCCTTTGTGGCATGTGGGCATTCCGGGAGGGATCACACACCAGCTTTTCTCATTTGCCGAAGCTGCGATGCCGTGGCCGAAACAGATGCCGAACCGAAACGAAGTGCCATTGGTCGCACGGCAAAGGCTGCAGGGTTTCAGATCGAACGCGCAGTTGTCGAGGTCGAAGGCCTTTGCCCGGAATGTCAGGTTACAGGCCCATGAGCCCCCTTTTTCAGACCAAGGATTTGTCCGTCCGACTTGATGGTCAGATCGTCCTTGCGCATGTTGCGCTGTCGATTGAGCCCGGCGAGATTGTTACAATTGTCGGTCCGAACGGCTCTGGAAAATCAACCCTATTGCGCACAATCATAGGCGCCATCTCACCGGAAAGCGGAACGCTCAATGTGCGGCCCGGCTTGAAAATCGGCTACGTTCCGCAAAAGTTGCACATCGACCCGACCCTTCCCGTCACTGTCCGCCGTTTTCTGTCGCTGCCAGTGAAAGTGGCGTCCGATGAAGCAGACCGGGTGCTCGCCCTTGCCGGGGCTGACGGGCTTTCCGGAAAGCAGATGTCAGATTTGTCGGGCGGACAGCTTCAAAGAGTGCTTCTTGCACGGGCGCTTTTAGGAAAACCGGAGCTTCTAATCCTCGATGAAGCGACGCAAGGCCTAGATCAGCGAGGCTCTGCTGCGTTTTACCAATTGATTGCCGACATTCGCGACGACGTTGGCTGTGCAGTCCTGATGGTCAGTCACGAGCTGCATGTCGTCATGGCCTCTTCGGATCGGGTCGTTTGCCTCAATGGTCATATCTGTTGCGAGGGTCATCCGGCCCATGTGGCGAGCGCGCCCGAATACAGGGCCCTGTTTGGAACAGGTACAGGCGGCGCACTGGCGCTATATCGGCATGAACACGATCACAATCACGACCACCCGAACGAGACCGCAGAGTGAGTTTCCTGTTGGATGACTTTCTTATCCGGGCAACTCTTGCAGGCATCGGGGTTGCGCTTGCTGCAGCGCCTCTTGGCTGTTTCGTCGTATGGCGCCGCATGGCCTATTTCGGCGATGCCACAGCGCATGCCGCCATTCTTGGTGTCGCTTTGGCACTGGCCTTCAATTTATCCGTTTTCATCGGCGTTTTGACGGTCTCGATCCTGATGGCAACATTGGTCACACGTTTAAGTGGGCGCGGCTTCGCAATGGACACCCTTCTTGGGGTCATGGCGCACGCGTCGCTCGCAATCGGCCTCGTCGCGGTCTCTTTCCTAAGCGGCGTTCGCGTTGATCTCATGGCATTCTTGTTTGGTGATATTCTGGCTGTTGGAGTCTCGGATCTCGCCGTTATCTGGGGCGGCGCCGCCGCCGTCATCGCGCTGATTTCCTGGCGTTGGGACGCCCTCCTCATCGCCACAATGAGCCCCGAATTGGCGCGAGCAGGCGGCCTGGACCCAGAGCGTGAGCAACTTGTTCTGTCCGTTACCCTTGCCATTGTCGTGGCTGTTGCTTTGAAAGTTGTCGGCGTCATTCTTATCACGGCGCTGCTGATTATTCCGGCTGCCGCAGCGCGACCACTGGCGCGCACTCCCGAAGCAATGGCTTTGATCGCAGCCCTGATCGCCAGTCTCGCCGCAATAGGCGGCTTGCAGATGTCACTCTGGGCCGACACCCCTGCTGGCCCCAGCATCGTGACAGTGGCGTTCTGCATCTTCATCGCATCCTTGATCGCGGCATCTTGGCGCCGCTCACGCCGCTGACAGGTGTTTCTTTGCGAACACGCCGCGTTGCCGCGTTCTTTGTTATTGGTGACCTTTGAGGTCGGCCCTGTTACTCCCCGAATAACCTCGTTGATATAGATGGTATCTATGATTGTTCGCAAAACCGCCCTTCCCGATGTTTTGATACTCGAGCCAACCCGCCACGGCGACTCTCGCGGCTTCTTTTCGGAAAGCTGGAATAGCCGTCGTATGTCTGAAGCCGGCATCGAAATCAATTTTGTGCAGGACAATCACTCGATGTCTGAGGCCACCGGCACCTTGCGCGGCTTACATTTTCAGTCGCCGCCAAATGCCCAGGCCAAGTTGATCCGTTGCGGCCGGGGTAGCCTGCTCGATGTTGCCGTTGACATTCGCACGGGCTCACCAACTTTCGGACAGTGGATCGCCGAAGTGCTCAGTTTTGAAAATGGGCGCCAACTCCTTGTTCCAGAGGGCTTCCTTCATGGCTTTCTTACGCGTGAACCGATGACCGAGATTGTCTACAAATGCAGCGCCTTTTACGATGCCGCGTCAGATGGTGCGGTTCGATGGGATAGCTGTGGAATAGATTGGGGAACAGATACGCCCCCGCGACTTTCAGGCAAAGATGCGACCGCTCCACCTTTCAGCAAATTTGACAGCCCATTTGAGTGGAGGGCCGCATGAAAATTTTGGTAACAGGAGGGGCTGGTTTCATTGGATCCGCCGTCGTTCGACAAGCGGTTCGCGATGGCCATGAGGTGGTCAATCTTGACAAGCTTACATATGCGGCAAATCTTGCAAACGTAGCCCCTGTAGAGAATGCGCCCGGATATACTTTCGAGCAGGCGGATATATGCGATCGCGCAGCCCTCGACCGCATTTTCGAAACACACCGCCCTGACATCGTCATGCACCTTGCGGCCGAAAGCCACGTGGACCGTTCAATTGATGGCCCCGCAGCTTTTGTCGAAACCAACATTACCGGCACCTATTCATTGCTTGAGGCTTCGCGCGCATTTTGGACTGATGCCGGGCGACCGGACACCTTTCGCTTCCACCATATTTCGACCGACGAGGTGTTCGGCAGCCTTGGTGCGACGGGCCAATTCAAAGAAACCACACCTTACGACCCACGCAGCCCCTATTCAGCCTCGAAAGCTGCGTCAGATCATCTTGTGCGGGCATGGCACGAAACCTACGGCCTGCCAGTGGTCCTGTCGAACTGCTCGAATAACTATGGCCCGTTTCATTTCCCCGAAAAGCTCGTCCCCGTGGTCATCCTGAACGCGCTGCACAAAAAGCGAATTCCGCTTTATGGCGATGGACAGAACGTGCGAGACTGGCTGTTCGTAGAGGATCACGCCGACGCCCTTATGACAGTTGCCACGAAGGGCGAAAACGGCCGAAGTTATAATATCGGCGGCGAGGCCGAGGCTACCAACTTAGAAATTGTTCGGATGATTTGCGCGCTTTTGGACGCGCGACGCCCAAGCAGCGTACCGAATGAAACTCTGATCACCTTTGTTGATGACCGCCCGGGGCATGATCTGCGATACGCAATTGATCCGTCGCGTATTCGCGACGAACTTGGATGGCAACCGTCCGTCACCCTAGAACAGGGGCTTGCCCGCACAGTCGACTGGTATCTTGCCAATGAAGACTGGTGGCGCCCACTTCTTGAACGTCAGGCCCTCGGCCAACGCCTGGGGACAGCAGATTGAAAATCGCTCTTTTTGGCCAGACGGGACAGGTCGCAACAGAAGTCCGACGCCGTTCGCCGGACGGTGTAAACGTTGTTGCGATTGGCCGCGATCGCGCGGATTTCTCGTCGCCCGAAATGGTCGCAGCCACCGTGTCTTCTCTTAATGCGGACGTGATCATAAACGCCGTTGCTTACACCGCGGTCGACAAAGCCGAACGCGAACCTGACAAAGCAGACCTCGTCAATCACCTTTCCGTAGCCGCCCTTGCTGATGCCGCAACAATGCGTCAAATCCCATTGGTCCACATTTCCACCGACTACGTTTTCGACGGTTCAGGTCGCAACGCCTGGCAACCCGGTGCACCAAAAGCACCCTTGGGGGTATACGGCGTCACAAAGCTGGCCGGCGAGGAAGCCATCCGTTCCAGCGGCGGCGCGCATGTAATTTTACGCACGTCCTGGGTGTTCAGTGCACAAGGGGCTAACTTCGTCAAAACCATGCTCCGGCTTGGAACAGAACGCGATCAACTCTCGGTCGTCTCGGACCAAATCGGGGGGCCAACGCCAGCCTCTGCGATTGCCGACGCCGTGTTTGCGATCAGTCGCGCGCTAACTGATGGTCAACCGGGCGGAACGTATCACTTCAGCGGAACGCCGGAGGTTAGCTGGGCGATCTTTGCGCGCGAAATCTTTCAACAGTCGGATCTCAATGTTGACGTCACTGATATTCTTACCGCAGACTACCCCACGCCTGCAAAGCGCCCCTTGAATTCACGGCTTGATTGCGAAAGCCTGACCCACGACTTCGGTATTCGACGCCCGGACTGGCGCAACGAATTGGCAAATGTGTTGAAGGACCTTGGTGCGACATGACCAAACGTAAGGGCATTATCCTCGCCGGTGGCTCGGGAACACGACTTTATCCAATCACGCTTGGCGTATCGAAGCAGCTTCTTCCGATCTACGACAAGCCGATGATTTACTATCCACTTAGCGTGTTGATGCTTGCAGAGATCCAAGAGATCGCGATCATAAACACGCCAGAAGATCAGTTTCAGTTTCAGCGGCTTATGGGTGAAGGGTCACGTTGGGGGCCGGATCTCACCTGGATCACGCAACCATCTCCGGATGGCCTCGCGCAGGCCTATTTATTGACGCGAGACTTCTTGGACGGCGCGCCATCCGCGATGGGTCTTGGCGACAATATCTTCTTTGGCCACGCACTTCCGGACATTTTGAAGCGCGCCTATTAGAAGACCAACGGTGGCACAGTATTCGGCTACCGGGTTGCCGACCCCGAACGGTACGGTGTGCTTGATTTCGATGGCGAAAGGGTTCGTGGCATCATTGAAAAGCCGTCCACCCCCCCTTCCAACTACGCTGTCACGGGGCTCTATTTCTTGGACGGAAGCGCGCCCGAGCGGGCCGCAAAAGTCAAACCGTCCCCCCGTGGTGAACTCGAGATCACCACCCTGCTCGAGTCTTACCTCGACGACGATATCTTGTCTGTCGAGCGGATGGGCCGTGGCTATGCCTGGTTAGACACCGGCACCCATGCATCTCTTTTGGATGCTGGAAACTTCGTGCGCACCTTGCAAGAGCGGCAAGGCCTTCAGACCGGCTCACCCGAAGAGATCGCATTCGAAAACGGCTGGATCACCCGCGATGACCTCTTGAACATCGCAAAACCGCTCGGAAAGAACGCCTATGGCGGTTACCTGCGCGGGATCGCGGATGCCTAAACCTAAGCCAAAATTCTTCGATTTTGGGCCTTGGTATCGACACGGTTTCGATATCTAACGCCCAAAAGGTTAAAGGATTGAGTTAATGCGTATTGCAATGATTGGCGCAGGGTATGTGGGCTTGGTGTCTGGTGTCTGTTTTTCGGACTTCGGCCACGATGTCATATGCGTAGATAAAGACCCTTCAAAAATCGATCGGCTGAATGCGGGCGAAGTTCCAATCTACGAACCGGGGCTTGATGCGCTTCTTGCAAAAAACGTCGCGGCAGGCCGACTTCAGTTCACGCATGATTTGCCCGCGGCTCTCGAAACGGCCGATGCCGTGTTTATCGCAGTAGGAACACCAACGCGCAGGGGCGACGG
This sequence comes from uncultured Boseongicola sp., assembly GCA_905479635.1. GTDB lineage: Bacteria > Pseudomonadota > Alphaproteobacteria > Rhodobacterales > Rhodobacteraceae > Boseongicola. The sequence continues at coordinate 21,541 of CAJQNG010000098.1, forward strand.
TCACGCTGACCTTAGCTATGTTTATGCCGCCGCTGAAGAAGTCGCGGCAGTTGCCAAAAACTACATGGTAATCGTTACGAAATCGACAGTGCCTATCGGTACCAATCGCGAGATCGGTCGGATCGTAGCTCGGACCAATCCCGACTTGGACTTCGACGTAGCCTCCAATCCAGAGTTTCTGCGCGAAGGGGCTGCTATAGATGACTTTATGCGCCCCGACCGCGTTGTAGTGGGTGTTGAAACCCACCGTGCCGCAAATGTTATGGCCGAGATATACAGACCGCTTTTCCTGCGCGACTTTCCAATCATTCGAACGGATCTGGAAAGTGCCGAGATGATAAAATACGCGGCCAACGCGTTTTTGGCGACAAAGATCACCTTCATCAACGAAGTGGCTGCTTTGTGCGAAAAGGTCGGAGCAGACGTGAAAGAAGTCTCGAAAGGCATCGGCTTGGATGGTCGCATCGGCAACAAATTTCTGCACGCCGGTCCGGGATATGGTGGGTCGTGTTTTCCAAAGGATACCAAGGCCTTTGCCCGAATTGGTCAAGACGCCTCAAGCCCGATGACCATTGTAGAGTCGGTCATAGCAGTGAACGAACGCGTAAAGCAGCGAATGGTCGGCAAGATGCTTGACCTGTGTGATGGCTCGTTCGCAGATAAAAAGATTCTCGTTTTGGGTGTTACATTCAAACCAAATACGGACGACATGCGCGATGCGCCCGCACTTACTATACTTCCATCTGTTACCGCCGCCGGCGCCGAGGTGCTTGTGGTGGACCCTCAGGGTCGGCGTGAAGGTGAAGCTTTGATGCCAGACGTGATCTGGACGGAAGACTTGTACGCCGCTGCGGAAGGCGCCGACTTGATCGTCATTTTAACTGAGTGGAATGAGTTCCGCGCCCTTGATCTTCAAAGGATCGCGACCGCGATGCGGGCGTCGCGCATGGCAGATCTTCGAAATGTCTACACTGCACAGGATGCCAGAGCCGCTGGCTTTGAGGCTTATGCATCGGTCGGGAGCCATTCTTACATCCACGACTAGGTGCTGACGCGGTCAGTAGGAGTAGCCGTATCCGTCATCTAGGAAGCGGCATTTGTTCAAGATAACACCGGCAACATTTGTGTATTGCGATACCTCGCGCTCGACTTCATCGACCTGTGCCACAGACGTTGAATCACTGGCAGCGACGATCAACGCAGCATCCACAAGCTTCAGAAACGCGCGCGTTTCATCGCTCACGAGTACCGGAGGCAGGTCGAAAAGCATGACGTCTGGCTGATACGTGTCCTGAATATTATCAAGCATCTCGGTCGTTCGCTGCTTTGAAAGAAGCTGTGACGGGTCGCGCAAGGGGCGGTTGGTCATTGAGACAATCGTATTTGGGTGCAGACGAACCGCTTGCTCATCAAACGGAACCTTTCCCTCCAGAACATCGACAAGCCCAGCCTCAGGTGTTGCGCCAAAGAATTTGGCCACCGACGGGCGACGCAGATCAAAGTCAAAGAGCATCCCCCGAACCTCGGGCTGACGCCCGAAACCCGCAATCAGATTGCACGCGGTAGTTGTTTTGCCCGACCCGGCAACAGCCGAGGTGATCGCGATCCGTGTCCAGTTATTACGGCGCATCTCCAAAAGAAGCTTGGTGCGCAGAATATCAAAATGCGTGCCCTCAATAGACGCGTCCGCTGCAAATATTCGTGATTGTTGCAAGCGCCGTGACGTTGGCTCAAACAGGGGAACCGCCCCCCAAACCAAGTCAACCGCTTCGGTTTCTGCCACCTGCCGCGACTT
>CAJQNG010000099.1 GCA_905479635.1 uncultured Boseongicola sp.
GCGCCCAAACCGGAACGTCCCAGCCCATGGCCTTGTAAACCAACATCTGACGGGCCGCGTTGTTCAAATGATCGTCACCACGGATCACATGGGTCACCCCCATGTCGTGGTCATCCTCCACCACGGCCAACATATAAACCGGCGTGCCGTCCGATCGCAATACGATCATATCGTCTAACTGATCATTGCGTACCGTCACATCGCCCTGCACGGCGTCTTTGATCACCGTCACACCCTCGCGCGGCGCCTTGACGCGGATCGCAAACGGCGCATCCGGTTGATCGCCTTCCGCCCCATCGCGCCACGGCGAGCGGAACAGCGTCGATGCGCCTTTAGCCCTCGCCGCCTCGCGAAACGCAGCGATTTCGTCTTGGGTCGAGAAGCATTTGTATGCAGCGCCCGACTCCAACATCTCTTGGGCGACCTCCGCATGCCGCGTGGCGCCCTCAAATTGGCTCACAGCATCGCCGTCCCAATCAAGCCCCAGCCACGTCAACCCGCGAAAGATCGCCTCAGTTGCCTCAGGCGTTGAGCGCGCCCTGTCGGTGTCCTCAATCCGAAGCAGGAACTTGCCCCCGTTACGGCGCGCAAAAAGCCAATTGAATAATGCGGTGCGCGCGCCACCAATATGCAGATAACCCGTCGGGGACGGAGCGAAACGGGTCACGACAGGACGGTCGTTCATAAGGGCAGGCCTTTGAAATTAAGCTTATGGAAACCATGAAGGGCGTAGCATCGCCGGTGTGTAGTCAACCCTACATCGGGAGACAAGGGTGCGCCCGCTGATCGACGTTTCTGACCTGCTCGACCGTTACCGCAGCTACCTGTTTTCGTGGTCGCCGGTGATGCCTGGCATTTAAGAGGTCCTTTGCGGCCACGATCGCACTGGTCGCCACTTTCGGCTGGATGCGCGACGCTGATTGGACCCAATCGCGCTGGCCATGGCCCTTGCGTATGGTCGAAGGTATTGCCCTGTCGTCTACTATCGTGGGGCTTGCAACTACGCCAATCGCAGCGGCTCGTTTTAATCAGATCCCCAATTTCGGGCTAGTAGCTAACATCCTTTCGGTTCCGCTGATGAGCGCCATCATCATCCCCAGCGCGGTGCTTTGGGCTGTGCTTTGGCCGTTTGGCTTGGAATGGATTGGCCTCAAACTGATCGACGCTGCAATCACATGGATACTGACCGTCGCCGATAAAGTTGTCTATTTGCCGGAATCGCTTAGCCATATCTCGAGCCCGATGGCTCTGGTCCTTCCGCTGCTGAAGCTTGGGTGTCTTTGGATCGTCTTGTAGCAGGGCCGCACGCTTGTCGGTATTACTCCCGTGCTTGCTCGATCGTCATCTGGAGCGCGACCCACGCCCCGATATGATCCTTAACGAAACCGGAAGTCTCGTTGGTGTAATGACGGCACAGGGGCGCCACCTTTCAAAATCCCACGGGGAAAGCTTTGCCGCCCAAGCTGGCTTGAAAATTATGGGACCCGGTGAAGCAGGACCTAGCCTTTGCCCACGACGGGTTTGAAACCGTCGGAAAGCGCCATGTCATAAGGCCTAATTCGAAAACGATTTTCCACGTGACCGGCAAAAAAGCACGGGTATATTCCGGTGCCGACTGTCAAAACGCGGATTTTTCGTCGTGAATATAAAATCAGAGGCTCCCGACGGATGCACGATACTCAACGTAGAATCCTAACGCAAAACAGGGTCATTGGCGTTTTACCGACACGGTCCCGACCGGCGTCTGAAAACCGCGCGTCAAAAACAGGGCGCGCGGCTTTGGTTTCAATAACTGCGGATCAATCCGACCAGGCGACCCTGAACTTTGACCTGATCGTCGCGATACAGTCGCGTTTCGTAGGCAGGATTCGCGGCTTCAAGGGCAATGGTGTTGCCCTGTTGGCGAAAACGCTTCAGCGTAGCTTCTTGATCCTCCACCAAAGCGACAACGATGTCGCCGTTATCGGCGGTGTTGGTCTCGCGAATGACAACAATGTCACCATCGTTAATACCAACGTCGGTCATCGAGTCGCCTTTGACCTCAAGCGCATAATGATGACCTTTGCCCGAAAGCATTTGCCCAGGAACTGCCACCCGGTGGCTCACCTCGCTGATCGCGGCAATCGGCACGCCAGCCGCAATCCGACCCATCACCGGCAATTCCATGGCTTGCGCATCGATCGGCATGGCATTCGGCGGCAATGCTGCGTCGGGGCGATCGCCTTCAATGACCTTCGGCACAAACCTTTTGTTTGTATCAAGAGCATCCGGAAGCTTCACAATCTCAATGGCCCGTGCGCGGTGCGCAAGTCGACGAATGAACCCACGCTCTTCCAAAGCCGTGATCAGGCGGTGGATCCCGGATTTCGACCTAAGGCTGAGAGCTTCCTTCATTTCGTCGAACGAAGGCGGAACGCCATCGCGCTGAACGCGCTTATGAATAAATTCTAGCAAATCAAGTTGTTTACGGGTCAACATTAATGCGAACCTCCTCTGCTCACCATTTCCATACGGTCTCGTGTTCGATTAATGTTCTATACGCGTTCTTGTTTTGTGTCAACGATCACAAATCGAGAACATCAACCACGTCACCTGCGGTTTTGGCAGGATCATTCGGAGGCCGGACCACCAAAGCATTCGCGTCCGCAAGCACACTTAGCAGCCCACTATCCTGACAGTCTGCCACCACTACCCGATCACCGCTCCGTCGGGCGCGCATATAGTGTTCTCGCGGACCATTTCTGCAGATCGCAGCGCCCAATATAGCAGTCATCCGCTCGGGCGCTTTCGCGGGAAGCCCTTGCATGGCCGCCATCATTGGCAACATAAAGATACGACCACAAATAATTGATGATACAGGGTTTCCGGGCAATCCCAGGATCGCAGAACCTTCAAGCTGTCCCGCCATCAAAGGCTTTCCGGGGCGCATGGCAACTTTGTAGAAAGCACGTTCCATCCCGCGCATTTCGGCGACTTGACCAACAAGATCGTGGTCTCCGACAGATGCCCCGCCGATGGTCACAACTAGGTCGGCGCCTTTCGCTAAGTCGAAAACGCCTTGAAGCGATCCGACTTTATCACGCGCGATGGGCAGAACCCGTGCTATACCGCCTGCAGCTTCAACCATCGCGGCCAAGCCAAGCGCGTTCGACGCGATGATCTGGTCCGCACCGGGCGCTTCACCAGGCATCACTAGCTCGTCGCCGGTCGCGATTAGGGCCACAACGGGTTTTCGAGAAACAACAATTTCGACCTGGTTCATTGAAGCTATCAACGCCACATCAGAAGGCGATAACAGTCGCGGCGCCGCAATCATACTTCCAACTTTAAAGTCGGCTCCGTCAGGTCTGATATAAAGCGAGGAATTTGGATCACTAGAAATGGATATCCGGCTTCCAATGTGGCGAGTGTCTTCCTGAATAACAACCCGCATGGTGCCGGGGGGGATAGGCGCTCCGGTAAAAATGCGTACCGCCTGACCTGCAGCCACGTCACCGTCAAATCGATGTCCGGCGGCCGCTTCGCCGATCACTTGGAAAGTATCGTGGATGCGAACGCTTTCGGTGGCAATAGCATAGCCGTCCATGGTGGATGTGGCGAAGGGGGGGTGAGCGCATGACGCGACGACGGGCTTGGCCAAAACACGACCGGCGGCTTGGCGAAGTGGCACAGTTTCCGTGCCAAGTGGCTGCGCAAGGGCGAACACATGGCCCAAAGCTTCGTCGACTGAAATCACGTATCAGCCTCGTAAAGCCCTGTTTTTCCGCCATCTTTCAGCACAAGCCGTATGTCTTCGATGATCATGGATTTCTCGACTGACTTCACCATGTCGTAGATCGTCAGACAAGCCGTGGACACCGCAGTCAGGGCTTCCATCTCGACGCCAGTTTGCCCGGAGGTTTTGACAGTTGCCTCGACGCGCACGCCCGGTCGTGTGGGGTCAACAGTCAATTCAAGCGCAACTTTCGTGATCGGCAGGGGATGGCATAGTGGAATAAGCTCGGACGTTTTCTTCGCGCCCATAATACCTGCCAGTCTTGCAACGGCAAGCACGTCGCCCTTTTTAGCGCGCCCCTCGGTAATAATTTCAAGGACTTGCTGGGACATCCGAACGTATCCTTCGGCCACTGCAATCCGGTCCGTGTGATCTTTGTCGGAGACATCGACCATGTGCACCTGACCCTGTTGATCGAAATGTGTGAGACCCGACATCAGACGGCCCCATCGATTGGAACCGGGTTTGCGAGGATTGCGCGGGTGGCGGCTGCGACGTCGTCCTGACGCATCAGGCCTTCGCCGATGAGGAACGTTCGCGCACCGATATGAGCCATACGAGCAAGGTCTTCCGGCGTGAATAAACCGCTTTCCGCAACAATTGTGCGGCCCATGGGAACGTCTTTTGCGAGGCGCTCGGTGGTGCCGAGATCCGTCTCGAAGGTCTTCAAATTGCGGTTGTTAATTCCAAGCAGCGGCGAGCGTAGTTTTGTGGCGCGATGAAGTTCCTCCTCGTCATGAATCTCAACCAAAACATCCATACTCCAATCGTTTACCGCGCAATCTTCAAGTTCCAAAGCCTGTTCGTCTGTGACGCTGGCCATAATGATCAGGATGCAGTCGGCGCCCCATGCGCGGGCTTCGGCGACCTGGTAGGTGTCATAGAGAAAGTCTTTGCGCAGACATGGCAATGACACAGCCTTGCGGGCGGCGACGAGGTAGTCGGGCGCACCTTGGAAGCTAGGGGTGTCAGTGAGAACCGACAGGCAGGTGGCTCCACCGGCCTCATAGGCTTTCGCAAGCGCAGGCGGGTCGAAGTCTGCGCGGATTAAACCTTTGGAAGGGCTGGCCTTTTTGATCTCGGCGATCAGCGCATAGCCGGTTCGCGAGGCCCTAGTGAGTGCAGTAGCGAAGCCACGTGGCGGCGAGGCGTCGTGCGCCATTGCGATGACATCGGCAAGCGGGCGGGCGGCTTTGGCCTCGGCAATCTCGTCGAGTTTGTAGGCCTTAATGCGATCAAGTGCGGTGCTCATAATGTTGAAATAGCGTGTCCAAAGGGGGCTGAAAAGGCATATCGTTATAACGTTGGTATTGCGTCGGTGCAGGCGTTCGCAAAGAGAGGCTCTTGTTAAGGCGCCGCAATCCAGTTGATCGGCGTTTCCCCGCGGGTTTGAAACCATGCGTTGACCCGCGAAAACGGACGGGCGCCGAAAAAACCGCGCCTTGCGGAAAGAGGCGATGGATGGGCAGTCTCAAGGACAAGGTGATTGCCAGAACGAATGTCGCCCCGGAAGGACTGCGCATGGTTGCCCCACAGCAGGAATGCGCAGTTATGACGCGAAACCTCGGCCAGCACATCACGGGTGAGATGAGACCAGCCAAGTTTTGCGTGGGCGCCTGGGTTTCCGGCGGGAACTGAGAGACACGTATTCAGCAGGAGGACGCCTTGTGCGGCCAAGTGGGAGAGGTCGCCGGTTTTGGGCCGTGCACCAAGATCGTCTTCCATTTCGCGGTAGATGTTCGCGAGGGATCTTGGAAGCGGAACATCGGGCGCAACCGAGAAGGCAAGGCCGTTGGCGTGGCCGGGAGTCGGGTAGGGGTCCTGTCCCAAAATGACAACTCGGATGTCCTGTGGCGCAGTGTGTTCAAAGGCGGCGAAGCGCTGGATTTCGGGGGGAAGGATGGTTCTTGTTTCGGCGGCAAGCTTGGTTTTGAGTGCGGGCCAATGGCTCGTGAAGAATGGCAAAAGGCTCCACGCGTCGGGAATTTGGAGGGAACGTGCCATGAGCTCAACGTAGTCCCGGCGTGGTCGCAAAGGCAAGCGGAGGTTGCGTCTTGTGCGAAGGAGAGAAGCCGTCGATCATGTTAATTCAAACCACAATTGGTGCCTGACAGTCTCGAAATCTCCCAGTCGGGGCCCAGAAAAGCGTAAATAGAGGTTTATCACCGCCTTCAAGAGATAAGTGACCAGTTAATCGGCGCTTCAATTGACCGACCTCTTCCGGACGGCAATCCGTGCAGCGTTATGCGTATTTTACTTGGCACAGATCCTCAAGCGTGAGTGAAGCTAGCTCCAGCCGGCACCGCGACGCAGTCGGCGACGGGTTGGCGGATCGGCGAGCAGAGCCATTGATGGCAACACCAGTGGCAGCTACTAGGGCAGGTCGGTTGAAAGCATCTTGACGATAAGCTTGTTCAACCAAAAAGATTGCTGCGCGGCCCGCGGCTCGAACTTCCAGGTATTTGTCTCGGATACGTCATTTACCGGTGGCACGGTTGCTGCGTCGCAGGGGTAGGCTGGGGTGCTTGAGCTGTATGTTTCGGGGCAGACGCTTCGCCCGACGCCTTTGAATGTCAATCGCACCGGCACTACGTGCGGGTTCAACTGGCAGGCAGAGAGTTCCTTTAGATTGCCGAAGCCCAGTTTTTTTCACAGTCTTGGCGAGATTGAGACTGTCTCTTCGGACTCAGGTCCTTTGACCGATGGTGGCGCTGACAATCAGGGCATGGATCGTGCGGGAACTCCAAAGGTAGATATTTACATGATCAGCAATACAGGCCCTGTGGCTCTGACGCTCAGCGGCGCCCCGACAGCGACAAACTTGAGAAATGTGCAGGATGTGACATTGCGGCGCCCGGCTCTTTAACACTTGAGCCTGGGTTGGTTGTCGACGACGTTTAAATCCACGTACAAGCCTACTGCAGCAGGGGCCTTTTGCTTCGATCTAGACGTTTCCGGCGATGATGCTGGCGAAGCCTTTTATGATATCGCGGTCACTGGGATGGCGTCTGATATCACGCCGCCCGATGCGCCTGTATTGCCTCGCATACACCGTAACCCAAAGGTGCGATCGGTGTGGCGGGAACGGCCAAGCTCTGAAGTGCTGTGACCGCGGACCCATCGACGGACGCTCATTCCGCCAACTCAAGCGCGGACCAGCCTTCGGGGACAATAGCTGCGGTATCCCGTGATGAAGCCGGCAATGTCTTGGACACAAGTGCGGCGACTTATACGGACGCGGATGCAACGTCGGAAGAAGTTGCCGAACTACAATATGAGCTCGCCAACCTTTTGATTGCGAACCAGCCTGACCTTATCGGATTTTTGTCGGGCTCGCGGCGTGGGTTTGCGCATGCAGCCGTGACGAAGCAAAACGGTCGCCACAGCCTTTCTTTGTCGCAGGAAGATAGCCCTTTCTGTGTCGAGTTAACTGCGAACTGGGGGACATCAGATACCAGCGAGGCGACTTATGCGCTTGGCGCAATGAGGCGTCGCTGGAAGGTCAGCGAGACGCGTCTGGCCGGTGGCAGTTTCAGGCAGATTTCATTTCACGGGACGATGATACGGTGCGTTCGTCGGGGTGGGCTGGATGTTTGGTCCTTATTTCGTCGCCAATGCGCCGGGATCACCCTTGTTTTTTATAAGGGCTGCGTCCTTTACGGGTAAGCGGAGAACGAGACGTCTCCGCTTGGCACTTACACCGACGGGTCTAGTCCGAGCGGATTTTGGCGTGGGTGAAGGTTTGCCGGACAGGCAAATTATGCGGACGTGTTGTTGGAGCCAAAATTTTTGGCGACTTATGCAACGGACCGTCTGGAAAGCTACGTGGATAGCAACAGTGTGGTGGTCCAGGGGTAGACGGTGACGGTTTCTCAGCTCGCAGCGGGCGCAGATTTCACCGTTCCGGACGACATTGGCTTCGGGACGGTTGATGTCTTAGGCGGGGTCACTTGTATTTATTCCCGCATCGATGGCACCGGTGCGGCACGATCGGTGGTGACAGCGTATGAAAGTGGACGCGGACGGGTTGAGTTGGGATCAAGTTATTTGACTGGCATCAAAGGTTTTTGTCCGCGACTGCCAATTGTTACGGTCGTGGGTCAAAATACGAAAGCGACGGGCTTAACCTTCGGTATGAGTTGAGCTTTTGAGGGCTGAGGGGCTGAAGCCTCAAGGACCTAAGCTGCCTTGAGTCACTTTTGCAAGGCCTTCTATTTTGCCGCGTGCAGCACCACTGTCGATGGATTTTGATGCCATATCAACACCTTCCGGAAGGCCGTGGGCAACGCCTGCGATGACGAGAGCGGCGGCGGCGTTCAGCAAGACGGCGTCGCGGTAGGCAGAAGTTTCACCGGCGAGAAGCGCTTGAAACGCGCGGCCGTTTTCTTCAGGCGTGCCTCCGATGATGGCCTCAAACGGGTGGACAGGCAGGTGCGCGTCTTCTGGGTGCACAGTCATTTCGGTGATCACACCATCTTTCAGTGCGACGATGGCTGTCGGGCCGGTAATGGTAATCTCATCCGTACCGTCCGAGCCGTGGACAAGCCAAGCGGCTTCGGAGCCGAGCGCGTGAAGCGTTTCGGCCATAGGGCGGAGCATTTCTTCGGAGAACGCACCCGTCAGTTGGCGCTTCACGCCTGCGGGGTTCGTGAGAGGGCCGAGGATGTTAAAAATCGTGCGAGTGCCAAGTTCCGCGCGGGTCGGCATGACGTGGGCAATTGCGGGGTGGTGCATCGGGGCCATCATGAAGCCGATGCCAACTTTGTTGATGGCTTTTTCGACTATTTCGGGGCCGACCATGACGTTGATACCCATCTGGGTCAGGGCGTCGGCGGCTCCGGATTTCGAACTTAGATTGCGGTTGCCGTGCTTGGCGACTGTGACACCAGCGCCGGCCACCACGAAGGCCGTGGCGGTCGAGATATTAAGGGTGCCTTTGCCGTCGCCGCCGGTGCCAACGATGTCCATAGCCCCTTCCGGCGCAACCACTTTGCGGCACTTTGCGCGCATCACGCTGGCGGCGGCGGCGTATTCTTCGACCGTTTCGCCGCGGGTGCGCAATGTCATAAGGAGGCCGCCGATCTGGCTGGGGGTGGCTTCGCCGTTGAACAAAATGCGGAAGGCGGTTTCAGCCTCGGCGCGGGTCAGGGGGCGATCAACGGCGGTTGCGATCAGCGATTTGATGTCGGATGTCATGCGTGCACCGGAACGATGTCGAGGAAATTTTGCAGCATGGCATGTCCATGTTGAGAACGGATCGATTCGGGGTGGAACTGCAGCCCGTGGATTGGTTTGGCTTTGTGTTGAAGCCCCATGATGATTCCATTGTCGAGCCATGCCGTGATTTCTAGCTCATCAGGAAGCGTGTCGCGGTCGACAATCAGCGAGTGGTAACGAGTGGCGTCCAGCGGTGAGGGCAGGCCTTTGAACAGCGATTTGCCATCATGGTGCATCTGGCCAAGTTTGCCGTGGACGATTTCTCCGGCGCGAACAACTTTACCGCCAAAAGCTTGCCCTATGGCTTGGTGGCCAAGGCAAACACCTAGAAGCGGCGTGTTGGTTTCGGCGGCGGCCTGCGTGAGAGCCAGGCAAATGCCTGCTTTGTCTGGGTCACAGGGGCCGGGGCTTAAGATAATGGCTTCGGGCTTCAGCGCCATCGCCTCTTGGACGGTGAGGGCATCATTGCGGTAAACCTGGCATTCCGCTCCAAGCTCGCCCAGAAAATGGACGAGGTTGAAGGTGAAACTGTCGTAATTGTCGATCAGGAGTAACATTTTGCGTGTCTTCGCGCCTATGGGTGCAGATATGGGGTGTCAGGCGCCGAAAGCGCCGGTATACTTGGCCAGAGGTGTCGCCATTCGTCAAGGCACCCATGGGCAATTGAGCAGAGTAAAGGAGAGGGCGTTGGGACGCGGCTTTCTCGCGGGCATATTTTGGGGCGGTATCGTGGGCTTTGCGATGCTAGCTGTTTCCAGTCTTGTATTCGGTCGCCAAGAGCTAAGCTTGCCGCGACCGGAGGTGGTACCTGTTGAGGTGCCTGCCGGCACTGAATTTGATCAGGCACGACCTGAAACAAATCCCGTGGTTCCCGAGGCTGAGACACGCCCAGGCGCTGAGGGCGTCGCTGGCGTCGTCGCCCCGGACGATGCGGTTGAAACACCGCCTGCGTTTGACACCTCGTCTTTAGCGGTTCCGCAGCCAAGCGTTGAAGGCCCAGCCGGCCTTGCGGGCACTCCCGAGGTCGCGGAAGAAATTGACATTAACGTAACCGGACCATCGGCCCCAAGCGCAGATGCGCCGGATGCGGGCCGCGCGCTTGTCGCACCGGAGGTTCCGTCACAAGCGCCTGAGACCGCAACCGATGCGCCGGTTGAGGGGCAAGCGCCTGCAACTGATGATGTGGCGGTGGTGGCTCCCAGTGCTGTGGAAGAGACTGCTCCTATGGCGCCTGCACCCGAAGCCACGGACACGATCGAAGCGCCGACGCCTCGGATCTTTGAGACCGACACTGCAGATCCGCCGGAAACGCCCGTAGCCCCCGAAGCCGTTGACGCGCCCGAAGCAGACCTTGCGCCGAACGCCATCGTGCGCGTGGACGGGGGCGAGAGCGAGTTTTTCAAGCCGGTCGACGAGATCGGCAATATGGCGCAGAACGTGGAAACCGACCGTCTTCCGCGGATTGGATCAGCCCCCGAGGCCGAAGAGACGGCACTGCCGACCGAGCGTCCAGCGCCCGGCGATGTCGTTGAAAACGTTGATGAGGCGGCGCCTGAAACACCCGCTATGATCGATACCGGCGATGCTTTGACTCGTTGGGCCACTGACTTTGAGCTAACAGACGACCTGCCATTGATGTCGGTCGTTCTTGTGCATCGCGGCGAGAGCGCCTTGTCGGCGGATGTTGTGGATGGTTTGCCGGGCACTGTGTCCTTTGCCGTGAATGCCGGATCGCCCGGTGCTGCAAAGATTGCAGCAGACTATCGCGCGATGGGCCGCGAAGTGGTGATGATCCCGTCGTTGCCGGTTGGGGCCACGCCGCAGGACGTCGAAGTGGCGCTTCGGGTGAACTTTGAAACAATCCCCGAAGCGGTCGCCGTCATGGACAATTCGGGCGAGAGCTTCCAGTCAGATCGTGCGGCAGTGGCACAGGTTGTCGACGTTGTTGCGGCCTCGGGCCATGGCTTGATCACCTTCCCACGCGGACTGAACACCGCCCACCAGCGCGCCGAACGTGCAGGCGTACCGACGGGGCTGATTTTCCGCGACATTGATGGGGCGAATGAAACCAACGAGCAAATTCGTCGTGCGATGGACCGGGCTGCGTTCCGCGCACGTCAGGACGAAGCGGTGATACTGGTTGGGCGGACTGAAGCCAGGACGCTTGAGGCCTTGGCCGAATGGGTGCTTGGCAACCGCGCGGCCAGTGTGACGTTGGCACCAATCTCGGCGGCTTTGACCACAAACTGATTTCGGGATTCTGCATCGATGTGCGCGCAAGCTTTGCGGACGGCATTGGCGGCGTCTGGCTCTCGGGTCTGATGCATATTCAAATGGATGTTGGCGGACGCACAGATGTTCATTGGTCCCGATGGTAGTGGTTTATGAAGATTTTGGTCGATGCGATTGCACCTTGCGGCAATTTTGCTATTGCAGGGTCTGTGAGGTGGCCTTCTGCGCTTTAGATCGTGCTGTCCCCAGCGACCCTCTGGGAAAGCGGAGGCATCGGCGATCAGGTTGAGAGGCTACGCCTTAAAGACAAAAGCCCCAAACGATGTGTCCGGGGCCTTTGTGTTGAAATACAGAATTGTATTGATGCTTAGTATACCTGTGCGTTCGCTTCAGCGAAGGACAAAAGCCGCTTTTGCTTGTCATCCCAAAGGTGCAGGCGCGCGCAGGCAAGGCTTTCGCCGATTGTCATCCGATTGCTGTTGGCAAGTTCGACGTGATCTTTCAGGACCTCTGGCAAGCGGTAGAAAGGTATCCGGCTGTAGAGGTGATGCACGTGGTGGATGCCGATGTTCGCGCTTAGCCATTGTAAGGGCGCGGGCATGACGTAGTGCGAACTGCCGTGGAGTGCCGCGTCGTGTAGTTGCCAGTCGCCATCTTCGTCCCAGTGTGTGTCTTCAAACTGGTGCTGAACGTAAAACAGCCACATGCCAGCGGTTCCCGCAAGAAGCGTTGACGGCAGGAAGATTAGCAGCAGCGGCATCAGACCACCGAAGTAGGTGATTACAGCAAGGGCTGCGATGATGACCGCGTTGGTGCCCATTGCGCTGACCCAATATTTTGCCTGGTTCATAAGTCCAAGCGGCAGGCGGTTCTGAAGCAGGAACAAATAGCCGGGGCCGAGGCCGAACAGAACAATCGGGTTGCGGTAAAGGCGATATACAAGGCGGCCAAAAGGGCTGCGGTCATTGTATTCAGTGACCGTCAGGGTTGCGATGTCTCCGATACCACGACGGCCTAGGTTACCGGACGCGGAATGGTGGATCGAATGGCAGTGACGCCAGACAGCATAAGGTGTTAGCGTCAGCACGCCAAGGGCGCGGCCGGTCCAGTCGCTTGCGGTTCGATTCTTGAAGAACGCTCCGTGGCCGCAATCGTGCTGGATCGTAAAGAGGCGTAAAAGGAAGGCGCCGTTGGCGATCGATATGGCAAGTGTCAGCCAGTAGGACACAGATAACGACCACCATGCGAATGCCCAAAGACCAAAGAACGGTCCAATGGTTACACCAAGTTCAAAAAGGCTTCGCGCGGTTGACGGATCGCGGTACGCCGAAAGCTGTTTTATCCAATCACGCGCGTCGGAAGGGGGCGGCTTCTCAGCCTGGAGCTCTGAGTTATCGAACATGTGCCTGCTTTTTTTGTAATTGTGGATGTCTTGATAAACAAAAGTGCCCACATCGCAATGAATATCACGACAAGAATGCCGGGGCGCGACAACTTAACCACTTTCTTGGTTAAAGACGTAGCAATACAATCTTTGTCTGTTCGGCGGCATTTAATGAAAAAGGGCGACGCTTTCGCACCGCCCTGTATTTGCCGTGAAGGTCAGAGGATCAAGCGAACCACCAACGCTCCTGTACTTTGTTGCCATCGTTCGCCCAGTTGGCGGCTACATCCTCGTCGTGGGCCAGCGTCTTGGAGTGTGCGGCGAGGTAGCTTGCGAACATTGCGACGATTGCACCGCCATCGTCCTGCAGTAGGCTTTGCGCTTCGTAGTACTGCGCGCGGCGTGCGGTCTCGTCGGTTTCAGCACGGGCTTGAACAACAAGGCTGTTGAACTGGTCCGAAGCTTCCGTCGTTTTCCAAGACGTATCGTTCCACTCGGTGTCGTTGGTGTAGGCGGAGGAATACATCCAGTCCTGTGTCGGACGACCCGACCAGTAACACGCGCACCAGGCCTTTTTGTTCCAGACGTTCGACCAGTAACCGTCCGATGGTTCGCGAACCACTTCGATTTCGATCCCGGCTTCTTTTGCCGAAGCAGAAATAAGCTGGGCCGCGTCGACGGCTCCGGCGAAAGCGGCGTCCGAGGCGGACAGTTGGATTGGGCCGGAATGGCCGGACTTCTTGTAATGCTCGGCTGCAAGTTCAGCGTTGAACTCGTGCACTGGCAGGTCAGGATTGAAAAACGGCATCGAAGCGTTCACGGGCACGTCGTTGCCGACTTCACCGTGGCCGAGCAGGATCTTGTCGACAAGTTCCTGACGTTTAATCGAATACTTCAATGCCATCCGGAGATCGTAGTTATCGAACGGCTCGAGATTGAGGCGCATTGGGAAGGTGTAGTGTTGTGTGCCCGTCGTTTTCAAAATGTCGATGGTCGGAACGCGGTTCATCAGAGCGACAGTGTTTGGAGGGATGTCGCCTGCAAAATCCACATCGCCGTTCATCACAGCGTTCTGGCGGGCGGTCGCATCGAGGATCGACAGCAATTCGTAACGATCGAAGTTTGCTGCCCCCTCTTTCCAGTAGTTTGCGTTCCGGTTGAAAGTTGCACGTACGCCGGGTTCGTAGTTTTCGACCACATAACCACCGGTACCGATGCCGCTTAGCGCGTCAACGACGCCATCTTCAGACGGCAGAATGATCAGGTGATAGTCTGAAACGATGAAGGGGAAGTCAGCGTTTGCACTTTCAAGCTCGAAAATAACCCGGTTTGGGCCATCTGCCCGCATTGAGGAAATCTGAGTTACAAGACCTTTGGCGGCTGACTTAGAATCTTCGCCACGGTGATAATTCATCGTCGCGATGACGTCGTCTGCTGTAAGCGATTTGCCGTTGTGGAATTCGACGCCAGGACGCAGGTTGAAGATCCATGTCGAGGCTGTGTCGCCGGGCTCGAAGCTTTCGGCCAGTTCGCCCACCAGTTCGCCAGACTTGGAAACTTCAGTCAGGTTGTTGCCACGGCTGTAGACGACATGTGTGCTGAAATCGTTCTCAGCTGTTGCCGGATCAATCGAGTCCGTGGTTGAGCCGTGACCCACGGCCATGCGGAATACACCGCCCATTTTCGGGGTAGCCGCTTGCGCGCGACCCGCGAGTGACATGGCGGTTGGCAGGGTTACACCCGTGGCCAGTGCCGACATGATAAAGCGACGACGGTTGATCTGACCTGCGGTCAGACGCTGTGCCTGAAGCTTGAGATAGCTCTCTTTTTTCATTTGGTTCTCCCAGTTTTTCGTTTGTCGCCCGAAATTTACTGCGGGCATTTTTCCATTATGCGCTAGCATAACCGCGGTTTCGCACCGATGACACCCCAAACTGATGACGATCGCGCGACGTAAATCGCCCGCCAGGTGAATCGCCGGGGAATGCCGCTTAGGAAATCGGAGACGCGCTGATCTTGGGATGCGTCCCGTATCGGGGCCTATCGTGCGGTTTGGACCCACTCTATCTGGTCTGGTCGGGAAAGGCGGTGGCGTCTTCGGAATTGGTAAGTGCTTGGAACCAACTCTCGTCGCGCGTCGCGGGATCCGTCGTTCCGCTGTCGATCCAATCGAGCAGCGCACTGGTGATGCCGCGAGCTTTTAAACAGCGACAAACTGGTGGAACTTGCCTGAGCGCCTGCGTGCGTACGCGTTTGGCGGGCGAAGGATGCAGTTTGGGAATCGCCTGAGGCATTCGCGCGGTTTTCGAATTTTCCACGAGGCGCCATCTGGGCAGAGCGTTTCGTCACAGGCATCAGTGAGGGGGTGCTCCCGCCAATTGTCGCCTGAATAGTGTTGGAGCGGCACTTGGCGGCTTTGCGGGCTCCCCTGAAATTGTTGGTTTCCGCAGCGGCACTTGGATAAAAACAGCCTGTTGATCCATTGAAATAGCGCAATTATTCGTCACTTTGCGGCTGCCTTAGGGCAAGAAAACTTAACCGATTGTCGATTATAGGGAAACGACACCGCCCAATTATGTAATGAAATTGGACTTTGGCGCCGAATTGGCAGGCTTTTGTTTCCAATATCAAAACGAAGCGCAGAACGTGCTCTGTCAAGGGTCTCCAAGACGTCCCAATTCGAGACCAATTCGCCCGCGCTGCGCCAAACTTTCGACAATGGGATCATGGATAAAGGTATTTGTAAGCGGAACGTTGATGCCACATCCATCGCAGCGCACCGTGTAAAGAGTACTACCGGCTTGTTGTCGGTGCCCAGGGTAGGGGACGTGTTGAAAGGGTGTGGAACGCGGCACGTCCCGTTTTGGAATAGTAGGCCCGAACGTTCGGGTGTGTTAAAGGTAGGTTAAGTAATGAGTAATGCAGAAGAAGACAGATCTTACACCTCTGTATCCGGTATGATGCGCGTTCTGACACGTATTCGTGAAGGGGCTTCGACGCCAAAGGCGCAAGCTCCAGTTATGTCGAAATCCGCGCCGGAAGATTCAGCTGACCGCTGGCCCTTGCCGGGTCTTGCGCCGATGACACGCGTGCGTACATCTTTTGGGGATGTGCATGCGGTGGCGTTGCGCAAGGGGGATTTGGTTCAGACACGTTCGGGCGATTTCAAGCCGATCGTCTGGTTGAACCGCGTCATGCTTGATGCGCAGTTTTTGGATGAGAAACTGGATTCGAACCCAATCCGGATTCAGGCGGGGGCCGTTGGCCACGCCATGCCCACGTCTGATGTGATGTTGTCGCCGCGCCAGATCGTTTGCGCTGGGGCAAAGTCCGGTAGGCCAAATCGTTTTGAAGCCAGTGACCTCGTTGAAAAGCCCGGCGTGAAGCGACAGCGCGAGACGGGTCTCAGCTATACGATGTTCCATCTCGGCGATACCGAGGAGGTTTACTGCGACGGCATTTACCTCTTGTTTGAGCCACTTCGTGAGTCCAACCCGGCCGCATAAACCAAATATTAGCCAAACTTTTTACGAAAAAGACCATGCCTTTCGGGATGCGCGGTCTTTTTCGAGTTTGAAAGGATACGCGGTGGATGAGGATGTGATCCAGCTTGTTCGCCCAATCAGGGTTTTGATACTCGATGACACGCGCTCGGCCTGCTTGTTAATCCGCACGCTGCTTGTGCGCACTACTGGGGTCGAGGTCGCCGGCGAGGCAAACGACCGCTGTGAGGCGCGTGATCTGATCAAGCAGATATAGCCGGATGTTTTGATGCTTAATGTGAAAAAATGCCCCGGACAAACGGATTGGTGTTTCTGGAAAAGATCATGCGGCCTCATCCGATGCCGGTGGTCATGGTGTCGACGCCCACGGCCGAACAAAGAGAAGTTGCATTGCGGGCGTTGTCGCTTGGTGCGCTTGATTGCATTTTTTTTTGAAGCGGTTTCAGCGCCGTAATTCGCGTTTCGCTAATATAGCTGACACCATCGTTATAGCGGCAGATACGAAAGTGCGAAAAAACCGGCAAAGCCAAACAGTTGATCGACCATTTGAATCGCTGCTTAGTTGGTTTTGACGACGGCCTATCCGAGGCTTCGCTAAGGCGTGGTTACGCGATCTGGTAAACTACTTTTAATTTTCTAGATGTGAGATCAGGCCGATCAGTGCGGCGTAGTCATCTTCGACAACATGTACGGCGAAGTTCTGCATGAAGCCGGCAAAGCGGCCTTTGTCGCGGAAAGCGTCCGCAAAGCCGAAGGTTTGCATGTGCGGCGCAATGGCGCGGGCGACGCCTCCGACTAGGTAAAGCCCGCCAAACGGCAAATGAACCAGTGCCAGGTTGCCGCAGACTGTTCCAAGAAGGCGCACAAATGTTGCGACAGCAGCGGTGGCAACTTCATCATCACCGGTGTTGCAGGCGGCCATGATGTCGGCGGCGCTGCGTTCCGAGGGCGAACCTGCTTTGTTGGCGTGCCAGCGGTAGACGCGTTCAAGACCGCGCCCCGACAGCACGTCTTCAATTGCGGGAAAGCCGTGAGCGGTTTCGACAAAGTGGCAAAGCGCCAGGTCTTCTGCGGTACGGATCGGCAAGTTGGCGTGGCCCGATTCAGACGGCGGCACGAACCGGCCCTGCAGGGTGTCGTGAACGGGCGCAGCGTTGAAACCGGTGCCGACACCGATCACCAGACGGCTGCTGTGCGGCGCGGTTGCGGGGCCGGCGACCACATTCAACATGTTCGCGTCATCAATCAGACCAAGCGCGTGTCCTTGCGCCTGAAGGTCGTTCAGAACGGCGACCTGCTCTGCCCCCGTCGCGCGCGCGAGCGTTTCACGGTCGATGGACCAGTCAAGGTTGGTCATCACTCCACTCCCATCTCGCACCGGACCTGCGACCGCCACCGAGGCGCCGTCGATGTCGGTGAGGCCTTGATGCTCTAGATAAGCGCGCAACACGGTTTCCAGACCGGGGTAGCTTGCGTTTTTGAAGCGCTCAATTGTGTCGGATCGCAACTGCTGACCCGTCGCCAGTGCGACGCGGGTGTTCGTGCCGCCGACGTCGGCGACAAGCAAAGTTCGGGCGGGGGGCATAATTTTCATGGGCCGGGTCCGGTATGTTAGGTAGTGCGCTGTGCCGTGGTGTTAAGACGCTTTGGGGCGTTTCGGCAAGGGGCAGGGCGCATAGTCTATGAGCGCAGCTTCGCGGCCGAAGGTATTAGCGGGCCGGTGGATTGGCCGATTGTCAGTTCGGCTTCCATTAGGGTTTGCATGGGGCCCTCGTTGCGCAGACCTTCCTCGCGGCGGCGGATGATTTCGAGAAGCATCGCCGCACAACGCTGTCCGGCCTCGCGGACCGAAGATCGCACGGCGGTGAATAGTGGAACATCACCCGTATTGCGGAAATAGGACAAGTCGTCGTCGTGGATCACGATTGACACGTCCCGTCCAAACACAAGCCCGGCTTTGTTTATGGCACGACGCACACCAATGGCCGGGATGATCGAAGAAACCACAAAAGCGGTAGGAGGGTTTGATGTTGAGAGCATCCTGCGCGCGACTTCAAAGCCGTAGTTCTCAGTCATCTCATCATGGGCAATCAATTCCGGGTCCGCGGCAATACCGCGCTCCAATAGGGCGCGCGTGTAGCCGTCGTTGCGGCGGTGGGCGAAGTCCATCGTGGCAAGGCCGTTCAGCAGCGCTATGCGGCGATGGCCAAGATCAAGGAGAAGGCCGGTGGCGCGCTCAAAGGCGCGGCGGTTGTTTACATCAAGCCAGTTGTAGGCGCCGATGATGCCACTTGAGCGGCCATGCACCACGAAGGGGATGTCGAGGTCCTGAAGCATTGGGATCCGTGTGTCGGTGAGGGTAGGCGCTTGCACGATCAGGCCGTCGACGACCTGCCGGGTCGCGATATCGCGGTAAACGCGCTCGTGATCCGAATCAGCAACCACCGACAAAAGCAGGTCGTAACCGGCCCGAGAGTATTCCTCGCCTGCACCCGCAATAAAATCCGCGAAAATCGGGTTCACCATTTCATGCTTGCTGGATACCGGCACAACATGGGCGATCGTCATGGAACGCCCTGTAGCCAGGCTCTTGGCGCGTGTGTTTGGGCGATAGCTATGCGCCTCAGCTGCTTTGCGCACTTTGTGGCGGGTGGCTTCGCTGACCTCGGGATAGCCGTTAAGCGCGCGGCTGACAGTGGTCTGCGACAGACCGAGCTTTTCTGACAGTTGCTTCAAATTCATACAGCTGATCATTATCAAAGCGCTTTGAAACTTCAACCGTAGATACGAATAATCCCTATTATTCAGTCAAACACGACCTATTTGTTTCCGCGCGTAAATTTGCGGTCTTAGGAAATAAATGCGATTTTTACGACGTTTGATTGACATTTGAATAACGATCAGCGAAATTCGCGGCAGTCAAAGCGCTTTGGAAGTTTGGTGAAAAGCCAAATTAGCCCTTGCGTAACCCAACTTGTGCTTTCTGGGAGGAAATCAATGAAAAAGACACTTTATACCGGTGTGGCTGTCGCTGCATTGACGGCTGGCTCGGCATTTGCCGACGGTCACCTTACATTCACGCCTGGTGAAGGCCCCTTCAGTTGGGACAGCTATAGCGCATGGGCTGAATCCGCGCCTGACCTCAGCGGTCAGACCGTTACGGTCAGCGGCCCTTGGCTTCAGCCAGAAGATGCCGTCTTCCGCAGCGTGATCGCTTATTTCGCAGAAGCCACTGGAGCTGAAGCAATTTACACCGGTTCGGACTCGTTTGAGCAGCAGATCGTTGTGGACGCCGAAGCAGGTGCCGCGCCAAACATCGCGGTGTTCCCGCAGCCCGGTTTGGCTTCGGACATGGCCGCGCGCGGTCTTTTGACACCGCTGCCAGCTAGCATGGGCGACTTCGTGGCAGAGAACTATGGCGCGGGTCAGTCCTGGGTTGATCTGGGCACTTTTGCAGATGCCGACGGCAACGATCAGTTATTTGGCTTCTTTTACAACGTCAATGTGAAGTCGCTTGTTTGGTTCGTACCTGAGAACTTTGAAGATTCAGGGTACGAAGTCCCAACAACTATGGAAGAGCTTCGTGCGTTGACCGAGGAGATCGTGGCAGACGGCGAAACTCCGTGGTGCATTGGTCTGGGTTCCGGTGCGGCGACCGGCTGGCCAGCAACCGACTGGGTCGAAGACATCATGCTACGCACACAGCCTGCTGACGTCTACGACGCTTGGACAACCAACGAAATTCCGTTCAACGACGCGCGCGTCGTTGCGGCGATCGAGGAGTTCGGTTGGTTTGTTGGGGACGACGACAAAGTTGCCGGTGGCGCCGGTGCAGTTGCATCGACCGACTTCCGCGACAGCCCAAAGGGTCTCTTTTCAGCGCCAGCGCAGTGCTACATGCACCGTCAGGCTTCGTTCGTGCCCGCTTTCTTTCCTGAAGGTATCGAGTTCGGTGAAGACGTAGATTTCTTCTACTTCCCATCTTACGCCTCCAAGGACCTGGGCAACCCGGTTCTGGGCGGTGGCACAGTGATGTCGATCACGGATCCTTCGGATGCGTCTAACGCGCTGATGGAATTCCTTCAGCTGCCGCTGGCACACGAAGTATTCATGGCACAGTCGGGCTTCCTGACACCGCACAAGGGCGTCAACCTGGACGCTTATCTAAACGACGCGCTGCGCGGTCAGGGTGAGATCCTGATCAACGCAACAACCTTCCGGTTTGACGGTTCTGACCTGATGCCGGGCGGCGTTGGCGCAGGGTCGTTCTGGACAGGGATGGTCGACTACACAAGCGGTAAGGACGCCCAGACTGTTGCTGACGAAATCCAGAAAAGCTGGGACGCTCTGAAGTAATTGCGCTTTCATAAACTCGAAGCCTCCGGCCAACGCGCCGGGGACTTTCAGATACGAAACACAATAAGAAAACTACTTTGCTGAAACAGCGTTAGGGAGGGGTCCGATGAATCCGGCATTACTGGGTCTCGTGACAATTATCGTCGGTGTTGGCGGTTGCCTTGGGTACTTCTACTTTTCCAATATGATCCTCGATAAGTTCATCTTCCCGGCGACGGGACCGAACAGAGGTCGAAACATCAACCGTGCCAATCAGGTTCGTCCTTGGTTGTTCCTGTTTCCCGCAATTTTCGCGCTTGGGCTCTATCTTGCATATCCGGTGTTCGAGACGCTTCGTCTGTCTTTGACCGACCGGTCGCAGGATGATGCCTTTGTTGGCCTTGCGAACTACCAGCAGATGTTCTCAGAAACCAAATTCTGGGAAGCCATGCGCAACAACATGCTGTGGCTGATCGTTGTGCCTGCGGCCTCGACCGCGTTCGGCCTTCTGGCAGCGCAGCTGACGGACCGTATCGCCTGGGGCGCTGCGGCGAAGTCAATGATTTTCATGCCGATGGCGATCTCGTTTGTAGGCGCGTCGGTGATCTTTAAGTTGATTTACGACACACGGCCGGAAGACCAGAACCAGATCGGCGTTCTGAACGCAGTCTGGCTCCAATTTGAAGGCGGCGCGGGTTCGTTCATGTTCCTGAAGCTGCTGCCGCTTTTGATCGTTGCATCGTTTGGAGCCATCGTAGCCTATGTCGGCTATATTCTGCTAAAGCCATTTATCACTGCAGGCGAGAAGCCCGGCGGCGCGGGCTTTATCGTGGTACGCCTGATTGGTATCGCTGTGGCGGCCTGGCTGGTTCTTACGTCCATTGGATCCTTGTTCGGGATCGTGACGACGACCTTGCCGTATGGCGAGCCGCAGACCTGGCTGACGTTGCCGTTCTATAACAGCTTCTTTCTGATGGTTGTATTGATCTGGATCCAAACAGGCTTTGCCATGGTGATCTTGTCGGCAGCGCTTCGCGGAATCCCTGAAGAGACCATTGAGGCCGCGGTTATCGACGGCGCAAACCCGTTCCAGATCTTCTTTAAGATCAAGGTTCCGCAGATCATGCCGACGATTGTCGTGGTCTGGACCACCATCACCCTGACGGTTCTTAAGGTCTTTGACATCGTGTTCGCGATGACCAACGGCCAGTGGGAAACGCAAGTTTTGGCCAATTACATGTTCGACAAGTTGTTCCGTGCGAACGACTGGGGCGTTGGTTCGGCCAGTGCAATCATCATCATGTTGCTGGTGTCACCGATCCTTATTTGGAATGTGTACAACGCCCGCAAAGAAATGCGCTGAGGAGGCTAGAGGTTATGAACAGTATAGCTGGTACCAAATCGAGCCTCACTTGGGCAGTTCACATCTCGGTGGTGTTCCTTGTTGCCCTTTGGATGTTCCCGACTGTGGGTCTTTTGGTGTCGTCGTTTCGCACGACGGATCAGATCTCGTCTAGCGGTTGGTGGAAATCTATGTTCCCGACGGAGCAAACTATTCAGTTGCGTACAGGCGGCGCATCTGCGGCGGTTCAGGACGGCGGCCTCTACGTGGTCGAGGGAAACATCTTGACCGACGAAGGGGGGCCGGGCACTGGGTCTGAACCGGTGGCTTTCGGTGTCTCGTCGCGCGAAATCGGCGCCTTTCAGATCGGCGATACCGCCGAGTTTTCGGATGGTGCGGAAACCCTGACGCTGAACGCTGACGGGGCCTACCGCTACACAAGCGTTGAAGAACCGGGCCGTCGTGGTCAGCGGGTCTTTTTGACGGCTGTTACCCCGGCTCAAGCGACGCTTGATAACTACAAAACGATCCTGTTTAGCGGAACCGGGCAGGATAATATGGCCAAGGCGTTTTTCAACACGATGACTGTCACAGTCCCGGCGACGATCATCCCGATCGTCATCGCAGCTTTTGCCGCTTACGCATTGGCGTGGATGGATTTTCCGGGCCGCGCCCTGTTGATCGCTTTAGTGGTGGCGCTTTTGGTGGTGCCTTTGCAGTTGGCGCTTATCCCGCTCCTAAGGCTCCATCTGGGGATCGGCATAGGAAAGGGGTATCTTGGCGTTTGGTTAGCCCATACAGCCTTTGGTCTGCCGCTCGCGATTTACCTCCTCAGAAACTACATGGTCGGTTTGCCGCGCGATATTATCGAGAACGCTAAGGTTGACGGCGCGACGGATTTTCAAATCTTCACCAAGATCATCCTTCCTCTGTCTTTCCCGGCGCTCGCGTCCTTCGCAATCTTCCAATTCCTGTGGACATGGAACGATCTGCTAGTCGCAAAGGTGTTCCTGATTGACGCAACTGGTTCCACCACGGTGATGACAAACCAGATTGTCGAACTTCTCGGGACACGAGGCGGCAACTGGGAAATCCTGGCGACGGCGGCCTTCGTGTCGATTTCGGTGCCTCTTGTCGTGTTCTTTGCGATGCAGCGGTATCTTGTGCGCGGCCTTCTGGCCGGTTCCGTCAAGTAGGGTAGGGCAAAGACATTGGCCTTTCTTGACCCTTGGGTTGCGGACAAAACGCAAACTGCCTCCGATCCTGATTGGTGGCGTGGCGCGGTGATATATCAGATCTATCCGCGCTCGTATCAAGACAGCAACGGCGACGGCATCGGCGATTTGTCGGGCATTATCCACCGCTTGCCGCATGTCGCATCGCTTGGTGTGGATGCAATCTGGATTTCGCCTTTCTTTACGTCACCGATGCTTGATTTCGGGTATGACGTATCGAACTACCGCGACGTAGATCCGATGTTCGGCTCTCTTGGTGACTTCGATGCGCTGTTAAGCCGTGCGCATGAGTTGGGCATCAAGGTGATGATTGACCTTGTGCTAAGCCACACGTCAGATCAGCACCCGTGGTTTCAGGAAAGCCGGTCCAGCCGCGACAATCCCAAGGCAGATTGGTTCGTCTGGGCGGATGCAAAACCTGATGGTTCGCCGCCGAATAACTGGCTTTCGATCTTTGGTGGATCGGCGTGGGAATGGGACGGTCAACGGATGCAGTACTTCCTGCACAACTTTCTGACCCAGCAACCCGACCTGAACTTCCACAATCCGGATGTACGCGCCGAGTTGTTGGAGGTCACGCGGTTCTGGCTTGATCGTGGTGTAGACGGGTTCCGGCTTGATACGGTGAACTTCTATTTCCACGATGACGAGCTGCGCGACAACCCGGCACTGCCTGCAAAAGAACGTTCAGACAAGATCGCGCCGTCGGTAAACCCTTACAATTTTCAGGATCATCTCTACGACAAGTCACGTCCCGAAAACCTTGATTTCCTAAAGGCCTTTCGCGCCATTCTTGATGAATACCCCGCGGCCACATCGGTCGGCGAAGTGGGGGATGCACAGCGTGGGGCCGAAATACAGGCGTCCTACACATCGGACGGCGACAAGATCCATATGGCCTATGATTTCGATCTGTTGTCGAATGCCTATCCAACTGGCACCCGCGTAGCCGAGATCATGGACAAAGTGGCGACTGTGGGGCCGGATGGCTGGGGGTGTTGGGCCTATTCCAACCACGATGTGGTGCGCCATACCTCGCGCTGGAACCTTAGCGGTGAAGCGCATCGGGCCTATGCGGCGCTGTTGTTAAGTTTGCGTGGCACAGCCTGCCTGTATCAGGGCGAAGAGCTTGGCCTGACAGAGGCCTATGTTCCGTTTGAGGAGCTTCAGGACCCTTATGGCAAGCGGTTCTGGCCAAAATTCAAAGGCCGCGATGGGTGTCGTACACCTATCCCGTGGAGTTCTGACCGCATTCATGGCGGCTTCTCGGATGGTCAGCCCTGGTTACCTGTCGCGATGGAGCACGTGCAAAACGCGGCCGACACGCAGGATGCGTCCGATACATCGATGCTGAATTTCTACCGCGACCTCATCGCATTCCGCAAAGGCTACATGGCTTTGATGAAGGGTGAGTTCGACTTGGTAGAGGCACGTGACGATTTCATCTCGTTTGAGCGGCGCCACGGCAATGTCCGTATGTTCTGTGCGTTTAACCTGTCTGACGACGCATGCGGGGTCACGTTACCTGACGGTGCTTGGTCGATTGAACACGATGCACCCTTCACCGCCGCCGAACCTGGCGCGGATGGAGATACAAAATTACCGCCTTGGCAGGCACTTTTTGCCACGGCTCAAGGATAAAAGAGGGAGGGTACTATGGCTGATCTTCTGCTGACAGATATCGCCAAGTCATACGGAAGCGTTGAAGTTCTGAAGAACATCAACCTCGACATCAAGAAGGGCGAATTGATCGTCTTTGTCGGACCGTCGGGCTGTGGCAAGTCGACGTTGCTGCGCATGATTGCAGGGCTTGAGAAAATTACGGGCGGGGAATTGCGGATCGATGGGCAGGTCGTCAATGACGTGCCCCCAAGCGAGCGTGGCATTGCCATGGTGTTCCAGTCCTATGCGCTTTATCCGCATATGACGGTGCGCGAAAACATGCAGTTTGCATTGAAGATCGCTAAGAAATCGCCTGCTGAGATTGAAGAGCGGGTCGAGAAGTCTGCGAAGATTTTGCAGCTTCACAACCTTCTGGATCGCCTGCCTAAAGAGCTTTCGGGGGGTCAGCGTCAGCGGGTTGCCATTGGGCGTTCGATTGTGCGCGACCCAAAGGTCTATTTGTTTGACGAGCCTCTTTCGAACCTTGATGCAGCGTTGCGCGTGGCGACCCGGATCGAGATTGCTCAGCTGAAAGAGGCGATGCCGGAATCGACTATGGTCTATGTGACCCACGATCAGGTCGAGGCGATGACGCTTGCGACGCGTATCGTGGTGCTTGCCGGTGGCGGCATTGCGCAAGTCGGTAGCCCGCTGGATTTGTACGAGCGCCCTGAGAACGAGTTTGTCGCACAGTTCATCGGATCACCTGCGATGAACCTGATGCCGGGCAAGATCACCGGTACGGGCGAGCAGACCACGATCGAAGTCGATGGCGGCGGCATGGCGGTGTCGAATTATCCGTCCTTGCCCGAGGATATGGGCAAAGCGGTCAATATCGGCGTGCGTCCTGAGGACTTTGTGGCGACACAAGGCGACCAGCAGCGGATTTACCGAGGCAAGGTAAACATTACCGAAGCGCTTGGCGAAGTGACGCTTTTGTATTTTGAGCCACAAGGCGAGAATGACCCCGTGATCGGAAAATTAGCCGGTATTCACAAAGGTTTACGCGGAAACGAGGTCGAGCTGACAGCGGAACCGGCGAAGGTTCATGTGTTCATGAACACCCAGTCGCTGTTGTACCGTGATCAAGAAATCAAGAATATTGCGACCAGGGGTCACTAGGGCTGCTTTTGCGCTTTTCGTGATTGACGGCCCTGCCATTTGGTGGGGCCGTTTTTTTGATTGATTGAGGGAGTAGGTGTGCTTTGAGCTTATTCTGTTGAAGAACTCGATTGCCCGCCCGAGGATACCTCAAAGCCAGAACTCTGTTCTCAGTCGCCGCCGAAATGTTCGCCACTTTCGGCCCGTTGCGGTATGGCATGAACGTTGTTCTCGGATTTATCCATGCTCTGTCCCTGCTAGGAGTTTTTCAAAAGAATAAGCTCAAAGCAATGTTTCAAAATTCGAGAATTCGAATTGAGTCATGTGACATTCTGAGGAAAAGCCTCTTTAGCTATGCTTGATCCCGAAGTTAAGTCACTCGACTGGTCGGATGAACTGGCAAGAAATAAAGCTGGGCCGAAAATGCTGGCAACGACGGCAACAATCGGTCATCGCGCAGAGTAGGGCGGTGATCTATTTCAAGTAAAGATTTGCAATTCTGACTGGCTCACTACGGAAATCGCCCAGAGCTTATTACTCTGGCCCAGGGGAATGCGGACTTTGGAAACGATTGAACCGGATCGTGTCAAATCCGCAGTTCAATCTCTTGCGGACAACTTCGATCGCTCCGTGAACTGGGTGGTTTTTTCAGAGCGCATGAATCGTTTTCCGCTTTGGGAGTTTGAGGACTACAAGGACTATCAGGGCATTCTTGATGTTCGATGACAAATTTGAGGAACGGCAGGTTTTCCGCAAAGCGAACCTTACCTACCAATGCCAAGCTTCCCCCGCCAATCATGCGTTGGCGCATACCCCAACAACTTCCGCGCCTTAGCGTTTGAAGAGAACGTCTCACGGTCCGCGATTTCCCCACGCAGTTCGACGTTGCCGTAGAACTCGGCGATCAACTCGGCGCTGGTCATATCAACCGAATGCCCGGCACTTGAGACGTTGAACACCTCATAGCCCAAGCCATCCGTGGCCAGGGCGCGGTCGATGAAATGGCCCAGATCGCCGGTTTCGATGTAGCTGAAGAAGTTCCGCAAACGCTGTGCCGGATCCGCAATGAAATCTGGGAACCTTTCGGCGTATTCTTCGGCGCTATGACGTTGTTAAGCCTGAGGCCATATATATCAATACCAGAGCGGCGTTGGAACGATTTGGCGGCAACCGCTTTGGCAACTTTGGACATTGCGTAGCTGCCTTCGGGCAGGGTCGGGTGATCCTCGTCCAGCGGCAGGTAGTCCGGCTGACGGTTGACGTCGGAAAAGCAGATGCCGTAAGTGGTTTCGCTTGAGGCGAATAGCACCTTTTTGACGCCGGCTCGGATGGCCGCGTCTATGACGTTGTAAGTGCCGATAGTGTTGACGCGATAGCATTCGCAGTCAGGTACGATCATGATCCGTGCAATGGCGGCAAAGTGGATGACAGCGTCGAAACCGGACATGCCTTGGCCCATGCCAAGCGCGTCGAAGTCCGCATAAGAACACATGACGTCGTGCATGTGGCCTGCGTCAGTGATGTCGTCGATGCGGTTGAAAACGCCCGGGACAGCGCAGGGCGCAAGATCGACGTTCAGCACTCGATGTCCACAGGCGATCAGGTGTGCAATCACGTGTCGGCCCGCTTTGCCCGCCCCACCGATTACCAGAATGCGCATGCTGTTTCTCCCCCTTTGCTTTCTCTCGTATCTAGCCGGGTGGGATCGGGGCGTTGAGATGAAAGCCATTGCATCAGACGCGTGGATCGGGTGACCTGCATTAGTAAGCGAAGAGGAGAACGTGTTTGCCCGTCCCAACCAATCCGATTAAAACTGGCCTGAATGAGGGGCGTCGCCAGATGGGCCTTTGGATCGCATTGGCGCATGCGACGTCAGCAGAGATCGCGTCGCGAGCGGGGTTTGATTTCTGTCTGATTGACGGGGAACACGCGCCTAATGATATCCCGCTGGTGTTGGATCAGGTGCGGGCGATCGGCAACGGATCAGCTGCGGTCGCCGCACGGGTGCCGGTTGGTGATACCCGGATTATCAAACAATATCTGGATCTTGGCATACAGACGCTTGTTGTGCCGATGATTGATACAGCAGTACAGGCACGCGACATGGTAAGCGCGACCCGCTATCCTCCGGATGGTATTCGCGGCGTTGGTGCGGCGATGGCGCGGGCCTCAAATTTTGGCGAGATAGCAGATGTTACGACCACCGCGAACGCCCAGATTTGTCTGTTCGTACAGGCCGAAAGCAAGAAGTCGGTCGAAAACATCGACGAGATAGCAGGCGTGGACGGTGTGGATGGTGTGTTCATCGGCCCGGCCGATTTGGCCGCTGACATGGGGCTTCCGGGTCAGACCGGTCATGCGGAAGTGCAGGCTGTGGTGAAGCATTGCTTTGATCGCATCCATGCGGCGGGCAAGAAGGTTGGCATCATTGCTTTTGACGATGCTCAGGTGCGCATCTACGTAGACAACGGCGCGGATTTCGTGGCCGTGGGGGGGGATACCGCGCTTTTGGCTAAAGCAATCCGGGGCGCTGCGGCGTTTGCGGACGAACTTCGCGCGCTTTAGGACGCAAAATATAGCCTGAAAATGGTGCGTCGGCACAAATAGGGCTTTCCGAACGCCTCAACCCATGCGATATGGACGCGCCAAACGAACCCTCCCGAGGAGTGACCCCATGGAGATTCGCGAGGCCCTGACCTTCGACGATGTTTTGCTAGTTCCAAGCGCGTCCAGCGTGCTGCCATCGACGGCTGATACCCGCACGATGGTGACAAGATCCATCGCAATGAACATCCCGCTTTTAAGTTCTGCAATGGACACGGTAACCGAGGCGCGCATGGCGATTGCCATGGCACAGGCCGGTGGTATCGGCGTCATCCATCGCAACCTCGATATCGAGGAACAGTCCCGCGAAGTGCGGCGTGTGAAGCGATTTGAAAGCGGCATTGTCTATAATCCGATCACTCTGACACCAGATCAGACCCTGGCGGACGCCAAGGCGCTTCAGCAACGCTATAATGTGACCGGCTTTCCGGTGGTAGACGCCTCGGACCGCGTCGTCGGGATCGTCACGAACCGCGATATGCGGTTTGCGCAGGATGACAAGACGCCCGTGAAGGCGATGATGACGACAAATAATCTGGCTATCCTGACTGAACCCGCCGATCTCGATGAGGCCCGCAGCCTGATGCAGGCGCGCCGGATCGAGAAGTTGCTGGTAACAGACGGACAGGGCGTGCTGACCGGTCTTCTGACGCTGAAAGACAGCGAGCAAGCCGTGTTGAACCCTCAGGCGTGCAAAGACCACCTTGGCCGTCTGCGTGTGGCTGCCGCGACGACTGTGGGTGATGCAGGCTTCGAGCGATCCGAGGCCCTTGTTGATAGCGGCGTTGATATTATCGTGATTGATACGGCGCATGGACATTCCGAAGGTGTGGCCCGCGCCGTGACGCGGGCGAAGTCTATATCGAACGATGTCCAGGTTATTGCGGGAAACGTGGCGACGGCAGAGGGCGCACGCGCCTTGATCGACGCCGGTGCCGACGCTGTAAAAGTTGGCATTGGCCCCGGATCCATCTGCACCACGCGCATGGTGGCTGGTGTAGGTGTGCCACAGTTAACAGCGATCATGGACGCGGTTTCGGGCGCCGGAGGCGTGCCGATCATCGCCGATGGTGGCATTAAGTATTCTGGCGATTTTGCCAAGGCAATCGCGGCAGGCGCGTCCTGTGCAATGGTCGGTTCGATGATGGCAGGAACTGACGAAAGCCCTGGAGAAGTCATTCTATATCAAGGGCGTAGCTTTAAGAGCTACCGTGGAATGGGGTCCCTTGGGGCGATGGCGCGCGGGTCAGCTGATCGGTATTTCCAAAAGGATGCGGCTAGCGACAAATTGGTGCCCGAAGGCATCGAAGGTCAGGTGCCTTATAAGGGCTCGGCGTCTGTCGTAATCCATCAATTGATTGGCGGGCTCCGTGCGGCAATGGGCTACACAGGTTGCGAAACTGTTGAAAATATGCGAGAAAACTGTCGGTTCGTGCGAATAACTGGCGCAGGGCTCAAAGAGAGCCACGTTCATGATGTTCAGATTACGCGTGAAAGCCCGAATTACCGGTTTGGTTAACGGGCGATGAGGCAACATTTGGCAGGCGCTCTCCAAGGTGGAGGGCGGCGTATTTGTGTGAGTGTTGCGAGGGGTCATGGCAAAACGGG
Organism: uncultured Boseongicola sp.; assembly: GCA_905479635.1. Taxonomy (GTDB): domain Bacteria; phylum Pseudomonadota; class Alphaproteobacteria; order Rhodobacterales; family Rhodobacteraceae; genus Boseongicola. Next base: position 29,999 of record CAJQNG010000099.1, read on the forward strand.
CGGCGGAACCGGTTACCGGTCATAATGAAGTAGTAGAATTGAACAACGATGCGCGCTGGCAGGCGCGTCTCGATGAAGCACGCGCACGTCGTGCAGAAGCGCTGAAACAGCAGGGCCTCGAAGATAGGCCCAAGCGCATTCCGCGCAAGCCCTGGGAAGAAGAGGCAGAGACCTCGCTTGCTGCCAAAGAGCACCAGCGTGCGCTTGATGACGATGGGCTGGATTTTCACGACCGCATGAATGCGCTTCAAAAGGTGCTAAAGGACAAGCGTCCCGAGCCGGTTGATCCTCGTTCGGTAGCGGTGCCACCCGTGCCGGATCATGCCCGAAACTGGTCTTCGGAAGCGGAACAGCTTCCAACGACACCAGCGATTGAGCCCGAGGTTGAGGCCGCGAGCATTGCAGTAACGTCGCCGGTTGTAAAACCTGTAAAAACTGGCCCGCCGATTGATAGTTTGTTTGATGATCCGAGGTTTCTGGCACCTGATCCCAAGCCAAATACACCGCTTGATCGCGAGCTGGAGTTCGTTCGAATCTCGGATCTCGGATCTCGTGGACCCCATCTCGCTTGCGCGGCCAAAGACCAAACGCCGCCCGTGGCTGAAGGCTGCAAACGAGCAAAACACGACTCTCACATTATCCGAAGAGGCCGCGCAGTCTGTGCCTGCACTTTCAAAGGACAAGCCCGCCGGCATGCCGTTCTTTTTAGGTGTCGGTCTTGTGGCTCTGGTGGCAATGCCTTTCTTTACTCTTTTGCCCCCGATGTCGCGCGGCCCCGATGCTTCGGTGACGCCCGCGTTTGGCCTGCAGCCAGCATTGGGGATCACCGCTGCAATGGTCGAAGTCCCGGCCCCGACCCAATCTGGGGAGTTCGTGCCGACCTCAAGCTTGGCACCGCATGGCCCGCTGGCTTTGAGCGATCCACGCCCGCCAGCATTCTCAAGGACGTTTCCGGCGATTGCCACAGCGCCTTTGTCCGAGATTTTCGTGATGCCTGAGGTGTCGCGCGCGGTAGACGCTGATGTTGCGCTGTTTGCACGCGCAGTGTTGCCGGACATTCAGGTGACCCAAGCGATGTGGGAAGCCGAATTTGGTGTCGGCGCGAACGCTGGACAACTTCCCGGTGTGCTGGCCCCAGTTACTTCTGCAAAACTGATACCTGTGCCACGCCCCTAAGGCTTGCGCGGAGAGGTGGCATTTGACACACGCCAAGGCGCAGGTTTTCATAAGGAGCACAGGGCATGACACCGGCAGCACGCGTTCAGGCGGCAATCGAAATCCTAGACGGGATCCAATCGGGGTCCCCTGTCGAAAAAGCTTTGACGGGTTGGGCTCGACACAGCCGCTTCGCGGGATCAAAGGATCGTGCTGCGGTTCGTGATCATGTTTTTGGTGTCTTGCGCTGTAAGCGGTCCGTCAGCTGGCTTGGTGGGGGTGAGACTGGTCGCGACTTGATGTTGGGCGCTCTGCGGGACGCTGAGGTTGATCCGTTAACCTTGTTTAATGGCGTTGGGTATGGGCCTGCCCCCTTAAGCGACGTTGAACAGGCTCAAGGGGCTGAGGCGTGCGACGCCCCCGATCCGGTGCGCCTTGATGTTCCGGACTGGCTTTGGCCGCATCTTCAGCGCAGTCTTGGAACTAAAACCGAGGATGTGCTTGCGCTTTTAAGGCATCGGGCACCTGTTCATTTGCGTGCAAACACTCTTGTTACGGATCGTGACGCGTTGTTGTCGCAACTCTCAAAGGACGGTTATGATCCTAAGACCACGGATTTGACTCCGACTGGCGTTGAAGTTGGCGGCGCGCCACGAGGTTTGACCGCATTGTCCAGTTTTGCAGATGGTTGGTTCGAGATGCAGGATGCGGCCTCGCAGGCGGTTGTGGATCGTCTGGCCACTTATCTGAAAGATGCGGATGTGCTGGATTACTGCGCGGGTGGTGGTGGCAAAGCTTTGGCGATGGCGGCCTACCGTCCCAAGCACATTGTCGCCTATGACACTGACGCCAAGCGCATGTCCAATTTGCCTGAACGTACAGACCGCGCGCGCGCAAACATCGAGGTCGTAAACTTAGTGTCCGGCCTTTTCGACTTGGTTTTGTGCGACGCGCCTTGTTCTGGAAGCGGAGCCTGGAGGCGCCAACCTGCGGCAAAATGGGACCTGACACCCGAGTTTCTAGCGATGCTTCAAGGCCTACAGGTGGAAATACTGAACACTGCGAAAGAATTTGTCCGTCCAGGGGGCTATTTGGCCTATGTGACCTGTTCGCTGCTAGACCTTGAGAACGACATTTCGGTCGATGCTTTTCTTGCAGAGCATCCCGGTTGGAGGAGCGTCGAACGCCTTGTGTTGACGCCGCTTGATGGAGGGGATGGGTTTTACCTTAATGTTTTGCAGCCCCCCGCCGCGACCTTTTCTTAAGAGTTTCGCCTGAATGTTTAGAAATGGTTTTCTACTTTAAACGATTCTGAACCGGTTAGATTCGGGATCGAGATGCAGTGTGCCAGACATAACGACACATGACAGCGAGGCCCCGTTTATTTCGGAGGTGGTGCGACCGTCCCCATTGATCGTGCTGTCGGCCTTCACATTAATGCTGGCGCTTGCCGGCCCTCATGGGGCGCCAATGATCGTTGCGTTGGGGGCGGATGCAGGGTTCTAGGCCGCCTCTGTCATCCTTCGGTTACTCGTGATTCGGGACGTTTGCGGGCGCGCGATATCGTCAATGTTGCCCATGTGAATCCGGCTCCGGTGATTCCTGGTGATATGACCGGGCGACTATTGGGCCTTGCAGACTGTTCTGGCCACGCGCAGGAAGATATTTCGACTGCAGAGGGCCTGATCCGTATTAGGGCGCATCGCACCGCCCCTCTTAATATTATTTGGCACATTTAAATTATCCCAAAGACGCGCGGGCGGCATGGGACAGGATCCACTGACGTAGCAACGTCGGGGATGCGACCGGAGCTGCGATGTCGCCGGATGTTCTGGATGGGCTACCGGCGTCGATCCTCAAGATTGCGCTGGACGGGATGGTTATTTCGGACAACACATCGGCTCAAAAACTATTTCCCCTAGGGGCATAGGATACGCCAAAGAAAGCCTCGCAGAATATTAGTGCCGCGTACCAAACTCGGTGTTTTTGCCGAAGCCGTTTTCACTCAACCAGTTAACGAACTTCGTCAACGATTCATTATGATAGCTCCGTCATGCCGACAGGTATAGTAACCTCATCTTGACCTCAAACTTTGATACATCTTGAATAAAGTTGTTGAAATGTTCTCTTTTTGGTCTCATACACAGACAGAAGAACAAGAAGAGAACACGAGGATCGTTGCTGCGCGCGCGTGGCTATGAAATAAGGATACAGGACCAATGGCAGCGGCAGAACTTCTGAAAATGACGGACAAGAAAGCAAGCGATAAAGCCAAAGCGCTCGATTCGGCGCTCGCACAGATCGAGCGGCAGTTCGGCAAAGGCTCAATTATGAAGCTTGGCGGCGAAAACTCACTGCCGGAAATCGAGTCGACCTCAACTGGTTCGCTCGGCTTGGACATCGCACTTGGTATTGGCGGTCTGCCAAAGGGCCGCGTTATTGAAATTTATGGCCCGGAATCATCGGGTAAGACAACGTTGACATTGCACTGCATTGCCGAAGAGCAAAAGAAGGGTGGCGTCTGTGCCTTCGTCGATGCCGAGCACGCGCTTGATCCACAATATGCCAAGAAGCTTGGCGTGAACCTTGATGAACTTTTAATCTCGCAACCGGATACCGGGGAGCAGGCGCTAGAGATTGTCGATACCCTAGTGCGCTCTGGTGCGGTCAGCATGATAGTTATCGATTCGGTTGCTGCATTGACGCCAAAGTCCGAACTTGAAGGCGATATGGGCGACAGCTCGGTTGGCGTTCATGCCCGTCTCATGAGCCAGGCCATGCGTAAACTTACCGGTTCGATTTCGCGTTCTAAATGCATGGTCGTGTTCATCAACCAAATTCGGATGAAAATCGGTGTCATGTTTGGCTCACCAGAAACGACGACGGGCGGTAATGCACTGAAATTCTATTCATCTGTGCGTCTCGATATCCGCCGCATCGGCGCGGTCAAGGACCGCGACGAAGTTGTGGGTAACGCGACCCGCGTGAAGGTCGTGAAGAACAAAGTCGCCCCTCCGTTCAAACAGGTCGAGTTTGACATTATGTACGGCGAAGGTATCTCAAAAACAGGGGAGTTGCTCGACCTCGGTGTAAAGGCTGGCGTCGTCGAAAAGTCGGGTTCCTGGTTTAGTTATGGTGACGAACGTATTGGTCAGGGCCGTGAGAATGCGAAGGTTTTCCTGAAAGAAAACCCCGATATAGCCTGGGCAATCGAAGATCAAATTCGTAGTGCACATGGACTTGATTTTGACGAGCCGAAAGTTGCCAAGGCAAGTCCTGCCAGCGATGATGACGGGTTGATTGAAGCCTGATCTGACATATGATTCTAAGAGGGCCGACGCAAATGCGCGGCCCTTTCTGAGTCAAAATCTTGCGAGATTTTCTTCTCAGAATCTTAGTCGTCGCCGCGCCTGGCGACTGACGTCGACAAGGTTATGAGGCCCGGCTCGATCACTTCGGCGTAAACACCGCCATGCCCACGCACAGCAGAATAGCCGCCGTGGCCAAATACTTCTTCCATCCGCGAACAGGGCGGGCAGGGCCCATGAACGAAGAGGACACATTCGCCGATCCGGACATGGGTTTTGCGAAGCGCCAGTAGATTGATACCGGCCACGAGTATATTGCGACGCAGGTCGGCAGCTGCAACGGTAACACCACCCAGAAACGCAGAAATAACGGGAAGGTGCTCGGCCTGGATCAAAGTGACCGCGCGCTTGCCAGCGCGTGCATGGTCGCCGTCCAGGCCATCCAATGCCACGTGCACAGCTTCAACAGTCGATACCGTGACACGCCGTTCAGAACGGATAAACAGCCCCGTGACACGCCCTTTTGATCCATGGCGCGCCATCATTACGCCAAGATGGCCGCCAATCAATCGGTGGTCTCGATGACCATAATTTCGCGTTCTGATGCTTCTTTGGCGATTTTGACAGCCTCTTGATACCGAGGGTCATTATAGGCGTTTTCGGCAGCTTCGACGCTTGGGAATCGCGCCACGACGTTGCGTCCACGTTCCCGACCTTCAAACTGAACGAATTTGCCGCCGCGTGCGATAAAGGTCCCACCATGTTCGGGGATCACCACGGACGCGACCTTGATGTATTCCGCATATTTTTGGTCGTCGGTCACGTCCACATGTGCAATCCAAAGAGCGCCCATTTAGTCCTCCAAAACCTTTTTTGCCGCGGCAATCGCGGCCTCTGCATTGTCAGCTGACGGGCCGCCACCTTGCGCCATGTCAGGGCGTCCGCCACCGCCCTTACCACCAAGTTCGGCGACCGCAGCCCGAACAAGATCGACGGCCGAAACGGTCTCGACAAAGTCCGAAGTCACACCCGCCGCGACGGCGGCTTTACCGCCGGTATCTGCGATCAGAACGACCACGCCCGAGCCAAGCCGCGCTTTGTGGTCGTCGATCAAGGCTGGCAAGTCCTTGCCTGAAACACCCGTGACGACCTGCGCGATGACTTTGATATCATTCACTGTTTCGGCTTCGTTTGTGTCGCCGCTGATGCCCATCGCAACTTGGCGGCGCAAGTCGGCAACTTCGGATGCAAGCGCTTTGCGATCGTCTTGAAGCGCCTTGACGCGGTCTATGACCTCACTTGGCTGAGCTTTAAGCGCATTGGCGATTGCTCCAAGTCGGTGATCCTGTTCGCTTAGATATCTGAATGCGGCTTCCCCGGTCAGGGCTTCAATCCGGCGTACCCCAGCTGCAGACGCGCTGTCGCCAAGGGTCACGAACACGCCGATGTCGCCGGTTCTCCGAACGTGCGTGCCGCCGCAAAGTTCTATCGAAAATGTGTTACCGTCGGCCCCTTTGCCGGTGTCGGCTTCGCCCATCGACACGACCCGCACTTCGTCACCGTATTTCTCGCCAAAAAGTGCTTGCGCGCCGATGCCGCGGGCTTCGTCCGGTGTCATGATGCGGGTATGCACAGGAGCATTTTGTCGGATGAAGGCGTTAACTTCGCCTTCAACCCGCCTTAACTCTTCAAAGCTTAGCGCTTTGTTGTGGCTGAAATCAAAGCGCAAACGATCGGGAGCATTCAACGAGCCGCGCTGAGAGACGTGATCGCCAAGAGCTTGGCGCAAAGCCTCGTGCAAAAGGTGTGTGCCAGAGTGGTTCGCGCGGATTGCGCTTCGACGGGTATGGCTGATTTCAAGCTGAACCGCGTCGCCAACTTTAAGACCGCCTGACTGCGCCTTGTAATAATGTCCAAAAATTGCTCCGGCGGCGAAGCGTTGGCTATCGGATACCGCGCCGCCGTGGTCGTTATGTTCGAGGTTGCGAAGATATCCCTGATCCCCAACCTGACCGCCGCTTTCGCCATAAAACGGGGTCTGATTCACGACGACCCAGCCGCTTTCGCTTTCGGCAAGAGACTTCACTGGATCGGAGCCTTTAACGATTGCTAACACGACGCCCTCTGCAAGCTCTGTGTCATAGCCCAGGAATTCGGTCGCGCCGTGTGTTTCGGCAATGTCAAACCAGACAGTTGCGTCTTTTGTTTCGCCAGATCCGGACCAGGCGGCGCGTGCTTTTGCCTTTTGTTCAGACATGGCCACATCGAAGCCCTCGGTGTCGACCGACAGGCCCTTTTCGCGCAAAGCATCCTGAGTCAGATCAAGCGGAAAGCCAAAAGTGTCGTACAGTTTAAAAGCGGATGCTCCGGGAAGGTCAGCGCCTTCCGGAAGTTTTTCAAGCTCGTCGTCCAGAAGCCGCAAGCCGCGATCAAGCGTTTCAAGAAACCGGGTTTCTTCGAGTTTTAGTGTTTCTTCTATCATCGATTGCGCGCGCCCCAATTCGGGATACGCATGACCCATTTCACGGACCAGCGAGGGCACCAGACTGTGCATCACAGGACCTCCTGCGCCAAGGAGATGCGCGTGCCGCATGGCGCGGCGCATGATCCGGCGCAACACATAGCCACGACCTTCGTTCGATGGCATGACGCCGTCTGCAATTAGGAACGACGTTGAGCGAAGATGGTCAGCGATCACCCGATGATGGACTTTACCGGGGCCATCGGGGTCAGTTGACATCGCGTTCGCGGTCGCTTCGATCAGGGCACGCATCAGGTCCGTGTCGTAGTTGTCGTGCTTGCCCTGAAGAAGTGCGCCGACGCGCTCCAGACCCATACCAGTGTCGATGGATTGTGCGGCGAGTTCCTTGCGCGAGCCGTCCTCGAACTGCTCGTACTGCATGAAAACAAGGTTCCAGATCTCGATGAAGCGGTCGCCGTCTTCGTCTGCGCTTCCCGGAGGGCCGCCCCAGATGTGGTCGCCGTGGTCGTAAAAAATCTCGGACGAGGGCCCGCAAGGCCCCGTTGGTCCCATCATCCAGAAATTGTCGTCTGTCGCGATCCGGATAATGCGATCATCCGACAATCCTGCGTATTTCTTCCAGATGTCGGCGGCTTCGTCATCGTTATGGTAAACGGTAACGAGCAGCTTTGATTTGTCGATTCCGAAGTCTTTGGTCAGCATGTCCCACGCGAAGGGAATGGCGTCTTCTTTGAAGTAATCGCCGAAGGAAAAGTTGCCGAGCATCTCGAAGAACGTGTGGTGGCGCGCGGTATAGCCGACGTTGTCGAGGTCGTTGTGTTTGCCGCCTGCGCGCACACAGCGCTGCGATGTTGTGGCGCGTTTGTAGTCGCGGTGTTCGACCCCGGTGAAGAGGTTCTTGAATTGCACCATTCCCGAATTAACGAACATTAAAGTCGGATCGTTTCTCGGAACAAGCGGCGAGCTGTCCACGATTTTATGTCCGTTTTTTTCAAACGAATTCAGAAAGGTGGAGCGGATATCATTCAAGCTGGTCATGGCGCACACACGTTTGTCCAAGGGCGAGGGCCGGGATACAGCCTTCGCCTCTGTCCGTAAAGCGCGATTGAGCCGTTAAGAGCCCTTAAGACACGCTACGTGATGCTCGTTTGCGTTCGTGCGGGTCCAGATGGCGTTTGCGCAGGCGAATTGCGTTGGGCGTGACTTCGACCAATTCGTCGTCGTCGATATAGGCAATGGCCTGCTCCAGCGACTGGGTGATCGGTGTTGTCAGGCGCACCGCTTCGTCCGTACCAGAGGCGCGCACGTTGGTCAGCTTCTTGCCTTTCAGCGGGTTCACTTCCAGATCGTTCTCGCGGGAGTGTTCGCCGATGATCATACCCTGATACAGCTGCTCTTGTGGACCGATGAACATTCGGCCACGATCTTCAAGGTTGAAGAGCGCATAGGCAACCGAAACGCCGGATTCCATCGAGATCAGAACACCTGCACGGCGTCCCGGAATTGCGCCTTTATAGGGTGCCCAGCCGTGAAACACGCGATTCAAGACGCCTGTTCCGCGGGTGTCGGTCATAAACTCACCGTGGTAGCCAATCAGGCCGCGCGATGGGATCAAAGCAATGATGCGGGTCTTGCCAGCACCAGCGGGCTTCATTTCCGCCAATTCACCCCGGCGTGGTCCGGTCAGCTTTTCGATCACCGCGCCAGTGTAGTCGTCATCCACGTCGATGGTGACTTCTTCGATCGGTTCGTTGTTTACGCCGTCGATCTCACGCATCAGAACCTGTGGGCGCGAAATTGAAAGCTCGAAGCCTTCGCGTCGCATGTTCTCGATCAGAACACCCATCTGCAATTCACCGCGACCGGCAACCTCGAAGGCTTCACCGCCGGGTGTATCAGAGATTTTGATTGCGACGTTTGTTTCAGCTTCTTTCATCAAGCGGTCACGAATAACGCGGCTTTGTACTTTCTTGCCATCACGTCCGGCAAGTGGGCTGTCGTTGATTCCAAAAGTCACAGAAATCGTTGGCGGATCAATTGGTTGCGCGGGCAGGGCGTCTTCCACGGCAAGGGCTGCAATGGTGTCGGCTACAGTCGCTTTGGACATACCCGCAATTGATACGATGTCGCCAGCCGAGGCTTCATCGATTGACTGCTGCGACAACCCGCGGAACGCGAGAATTTTCGACACGCGGAATTGTTCGATCTTTTCGCCGATGCGGCTCATGGCCTGCACTGTTGCGCCGGTCTTAAGCTTTCCTGTTTCGATACGACCCGTCAAAAGGCGCCCAAGATATGGGTCAGCGCTAAGTGTCGTGGCCAGCATACTGAAGTCCTTGTCGACGGACGTTTGTTGGCGTGGACGCGGCACGTGATGAACGACCAGATCAAACAACGCGGCAAGGCCTTTGCGTGGGCCTTCAAGCGAGGCATCCGCCCAACCAGCGCGTCCCGAGGCATAAAGATGTGGGAAATCAAGCTGGTCTTCGTTGGCATCCAAAGCGGCGAACAAGTCGAAGACTTCGTCCAGGGCGCGGTCGGGTTCCGCATCCGGCTTGTCGACTTTGTTCAGCACGACAATCGGGCGTAGGCCCAGCGCCAGCGCCTTTGAGGTTACAAATTTGGTCTGCGGCATCGGGCCTTCGGCGGCGTCCACCAGCAAAACAACACCGTCAACCATCGACAGGATCCGCTCGACTTCACCGCCGAAGTCAGCGTGACCGGGGGTGTCGATGATATTAATCCGTGTGCCCTTCCATTCGACCGAGGTACACTTGGCAAGGATGGTAATCCCGCGCTCGCGCTCGAGGTCATTGGAGTCCATCGCGCGCTCTGCTACATCTTGGCCTTTGCGGAAAGCGCCGGATTGCTTGAGAAGCTCGTCGACCAGCGTTGTCTTGCCGTGGTCGACGTGCGCGATGATTGCGATATTTCTAAGGTCCATGATCTCTCTCGGGGTGGCTTGGCGCGGCCTTATCGTGCAGTCGCAGCAAAGGCCAGCAGCAATCGGTGTTACCGTGCGATATAGCGGTCGCCCCGGTGATTGACAGCGACAATCAGGTTGACCACGACCGCGCCCAAAAGCGACCAGATGACCAGGACCCATTGCAGGACGCTAAAGGCCGCCAGAAACAAGAGGGCGTCAAAGGCAAGTTGTGTCCAACCTGCTTGGATCCGCAGGCGTTCTTGCAGGAAAAGCGCCAATACACCGATGCCGCCAAGCGAGGCGCCGTGGCGGAACAGAACGATTAATCCCATCCCGATCAGCGCGCCAGACAGGGCGGCTCCAACAGGTGCAGACAGATGACCAATGACAATTGCGCCGGGCAAGACCTCGGTCATCGCCGACAAAACGGCGACAGCAATAATGCTTTTGACGGTGAACCGCGGTCCCATCCGGAACCAAGACAATCCCCAAAACGGCAGGTTGACCAGAAGAAAGACCAAACCAAGGCTCTGGCCGGATACATAAGTCAGCAGCACAGCAAGCCCTGCTGTTTGTCCGGTGATCAGTCCCAGATGCGTCACAAATTGCAGGCCCAGCGCGCAAAGCGCCGTCCCTAGCAAAAAGGCTTGGGCATCTTCGAGAAGACTGTGGTTGATCTTTGGCTTATGCGGCTCACCCATAGCTCGCGTCATGCATCTCATGGGTTACGCTGTCCAGCTTTCAGATCAGGCGGCCGAAGTGGCAAGTGCGCCCACCAGGTCGGCCAAAGTTGCAACTGCGGCCATCAGGCGGTCGTCATCCACGGTCAAAGCAACGCGAAGGTGTCCTGCCGCCGCCGCCCCAAAGCTTTCGCCCGGCATGACCGCAATCAGATTCTGATCCAGCAGACGATGCGCGAAGTCTTCGCCGCTAAGACCCGTCCCGCGGATATCAAGCATCAAGTACATCGAGGCGCGCGACGGGACTACAGAAAGCCCCCGCGCTGCAAGATACCCAGCGACCTTCGCGTGCCTGCGCTTAAACGGCGCCGCGATACGGTCCTCAAATTCTGCGCCTTGCTGCAATGCAAACAATCCGGCGTCCTGAATAAATCCGGGAACGCCGTAAGTGGTGTGTGTCGAGAGGTTCTCGACGTGTTCCATCGCCTCGGCCGGTCCAACCAGCCATCCAATACGACTACCGGTCATTGCATGGCTTTTCGAGAGAGACCCCGCAACAAGCGTGCGCTCGGCCATGCCCGGAAGCTGGCGCGGCGACAAGTGTTCGCCTTCCCAGATTTGCGTGTCGTAAACTTCGTCCGAGATCACCCAGAGATCATGGGCTTCTGCGACTTCAGCAATCGCTTCCATCGTGTCGCGCGAATAGACCACGCCTGTCGGGTTATTCGGCGAATTGATCAAAAGCGAACTGGCTCCGCCGGCGGCGACCGCAAGATCGGCTGCATCGGGTTGGAAGCCCGCCTCGGCCCGTGCAGGGATCGCCTTGGCAATTGCACCGGAGCCGCGGATCGTACCGGGATAGGTCGCGTAATAGGGGTCTATGAACAAGGCGGTATCGCCCGGATCGCAGGCCGCCGTATGGGCTGCGAACAACGCGGACTGAGCACCTGGTGAGACTATAACGTTTTCAAGCGCGGTTCTGACACCTGTACGTTCCTGAACGCGGGCCGCGATGGCGTGACGCAAAGCGTTCGTCCCCGGCAGATCGGGATACCCCGTATGTCCGCCCAGCGCGGATCGATGCATTGCTTCAAGTATCTCGGTTTCTGTGCGCCGGTCGTGCTCGCCTATCGTCAGCTCGACCACATCGTGACCGTTTGCCTTCATGGCGCGTGATTTGCGCAAGATGTCCCAACCGTCGGATCCCCCTCCGGTCAGCCCTGTGATGCGTGTTGAAAGTCTCATGTCCCGAATGGGCAGATCCACGACGGAAAAGTCAAATGAAAG
>CAJQNG010000100.1 GCA_905479635.1 uncultured Boseongicola sp.
TCTTGGCTTCGCCGACGAGGGGGTGGTCTGTTAACGCTTCCCACTTTTCGCGCATATAGGGCGCGGCGGTGTCGCGCACATGGTCGATCAGCTTTTCCTCTTCGATGATCCGCAGATTTTCGAGGGCGACTGCGCAGGCAACCGGGTGGCCGGAGTAGGTGTAACCATGGTTAAATTCGTCCTGACCAAGGGTGTTTGCGATCTCGTCGGACAAGATTGAGCCGCCAATCGGTTGATAGCCAGACGACATGCCTTTGGCGATTGTCATAATGTCGGGCTGGACGCCGATGGTCTGGCTGCCGAACCAGTTTCCGGTGCGTCCAAAGCCGCAAATGACTTCGTCAGCGATGAAAAGAATGTCGCGCTCTTCGCAGATGCGCTTGATCTCGGGCCAATAGGTATCAGGCGGAACAATCACGCCACCGGCACCCTGAATAGGTTCGGCGATAAAGGCGGCAACGCGGTCTTCACCAAGTTCATCAATGGCTTGCTCTAATTCCCGAGCGCGGGCGAGGCCGAAGTCTTCGGGTGACATCTGACCGCCTTCGGCCCACCAGTCTGGTTGGTTGATGTGATGAATATCGGGGATGGGCAACCCGCCTTGGGCGTGCATCGCCGCCATCCCGCCAAGCGAGGCGCTGCCCATTGTCGAGCCATGGTAGGCGTTCTTGCGGCTTATGATGATGGTTTTCTCGGGCTTGCCCTTCATCTCCCAATAGCGACGCACGACGCGGATATTGGTGTCGTTGGCGTCCGAGCCGCCGCTGGCGAAGAAAACATGGTTAAGATCGCCGGGGGCCAGTTCGGCCAGTTTCGTCGCGAGCGCGATGGCCGGAACGTGGGTGGTTTTGAAGAATGTGTTGTAGAAGGGCAGCTCGCGCATTTGACGTGCGGCAACATCGGCAAGCTCGCCGCGGCCATAGCCGATATTCACGCACCAAAGGCCCGCCATCGCATCAAGGATTTGCACGCCCTCACTGTCATAAAGGTAGACGCCCTTGCCGCGCTTGATGACGCGCGCGCCCTGTTCGGCAAACTCTCCCTGTGTGGAAAACGGGTGTATGTGATGCGCAGCATCAAGGGCCTGAAGGTCGGCAGTGGGCATGTGGTTGGTGATGACGGGCATGGGAGGCCTCCAGCGAACGGGCGTTTGACATAGAGATATGATCAAATTTTATGCGCGGTCAATCCGCGATGCGACAGCTCTAATCGGAAAGCGTCAATCGAACCTGTCCGATGCCTTGGCGAATGTCGTCGCCGATGGCCTGTGCGGCGCGTGCCGGATCGCCCTCGCGCAGGGCGGTAAGGGCCTCGTCGTGCTTGTCGGGCAAGTTCGCTGTGCCAAATCGACCACAAACGATTCGCAGTGCAGGCCCGCTTTGAAGCCATAGAGATTGTGACAACTTGCTTAATACGGGGGCATCGGCCTGTTCATAAAGACTGAAATGGAAGCGGTAATTATATTCGAGATAGCGTTCGACGTTGCCAGACGCGATGGCGCGGTCGATCTCCTGATCCAAAGCAACAAGGTCGCTCAGGCATTTGTCTGACATGCGCTGCGCCGCCAGCTCGGAAAGCCGTGGCTCGATTGCCAAACGCGCAAAACCTATCTCGTCGAGCGTTTTGCGCGTCATGATCGGCACCGTAACACGGCGATTTCCCCCGATTTCTAAGGCTCCCTCGGCGGAAAGACGTCGGATTGCCTCGCGCACGGGGGTCATCCCACCGCCGATCAAATCGACGAGGCCCTGGATGGTAACCGCTTGCCCCGGGAGCAGAACTCCGAACAAGATCATAGCTCGAATCTGGTGATAGACTGCCTGATGCTCGGGGCGTTTCGCGACGCTTTTGTCCATTCCGGCAGTCCCTGATCAGTTTTGTCGGGGCGGCCTCTCAAAATGGCGTTCCCTTGAATTAGCTTGTTTATGTATCACTATTTGATCAAATATGTGCGCAAGTGCCAATGGGAGAGTAAAATGAAAATCAAATTAGCTACAATGACGGCCGTGATCGCGCTTTGTGCGAGCGCCGCTGTCGCAGATGAAGTGCGTGTTTATAACTGGTCGGATTATATCGACGAGGCCCTGCTTGAAAAGTTTGAAGCCGAAACCGGAATCGAGCTGATCTATGATGTCTTCGATTCCAACGAGGTTTTGGAAACGAAAATGCTTGCGGGCGGATCGGGCTATGACGTTGTCGTGCCGACGGGCGATTTTCTGCAGCGTCAGATCTCAGCCGGTGCGTTTCAGGCGCTTGATTTTGACCAGCTGCCAAATTCGGCGAACCTGTGGGACCTGATCAAAGACCGCACCGAGCAGTATGACCCCGACAATGCCTATTCGGTTAACTATATGTGGGGCACCACGGGTATCGGTGTTAACGTTGCTAAAGTGACCGAGATTCTGGGGGAAGACGCCCCGATCGACTCGCTGGAGTTGATCTTTAATCCGGCTAATATAGAAAAGCTGGCGCAATGCGGCGTCTATATGCTGGATGCGCCAACCGAGGTTATTCCAGCAGCTCTGACTTATATCGGCGAAGACCCGAACACATTCGACGTAGACCTTATCAACAAAGCCGGCGATGTGCTTTTGGCGGTTCGTCCACATATCCTGAAATTCCACAGCTCGGAATACATCAACGCGCTGGCCAACGGTGATATCTGCGTCGCCTTTGGATGGTCCGGTGATATTCTGCAGGCGCGCGACCGCGCTGATGAGGCCGAGAACGGTGTCGAGATTGCCTATAATGCGCCGAAGGAAGGTGCGTTGATGTGGTTTGACCAAATGGCAATTCCAGTTGATGCGCCAAACCCGGAGGCAGCCCACATGTTCCTGAACTTCATTATGGATGCTCAGAACATGGCCGCGGCGTCGAACTATGTTTACTACGCCAACGGCAACAAAGCATCGCAGCCTTTTCTGGAAGAAGATGTGATCGGGGATCCAGCGATTTACCCGTCGGACGAAACACTTGAGAAGCTTTACACGCCTGTAGCTTACCCACCGAAAGTGCAGCGTGTCATTACACGGCTCTGGACCAAAGTGAAGTCGGGTACGTAAGATCAGAATTGGGCGCCCGGAGGTAACAGCCTTCGGGCGTTTTTGATTTAAGGGGGCGGATTTGGCGGCTTCAGGCAAAGACGATGTGTTTACGCCATGGACGGATTCGGGAGCGACCCCGCTGATCCGGATTGATCAGGTGACCAAGCGCTTTGGCGACTTCACCGCGATCGACAATGTTTCACTGGACATCTATCCGCAGGAATTCTTCGCGCTTTTGGGCCCGTCGGGGTGTGGCAAGACCACTTTGATGCGGATGCTGGGAGGGTTCGAGACGCCTTCTTCCGGGGTGATTTCAATCGACGGGCAGGACATGTCGTCGGTGCCACCCAACAAGCGCGCTGTGAACATGATGTTCCAGTCCTATGCGCTGTTTCCGCATCTAAGCGTTTGGGACAACATTGCATTCGGGCTGCGACGTGACGGGCTGGACAAGGACCGGGTTGCTGCGCGGGTCGAAGAGATGCTGAAGCTGGTGCAGCTTTCACAGTTTGCCAAACGTAAACCGCATCAGATTTCAGGCGGTCAGCGCCAGCGGGTCGCTTTGGCGCGGTCTTTGGCGAAGGCTCCCAAGCTGTTGTTGCTGGACGAGCCGTTGGGGGCTTTGGACAAAAAGCTGCGGCAGGAAACGCAGTTCGAGCTGATGGACATTCAGGAGAAGACCGGAACGACCTTTGTGATTGTGACGCACGATCAGGAAGAGGCGATGACGGTCGCAAGCCGCGTGGCGGTGATGAACCACGGTCAGCTTATTCAGGTGGAAACGCCCGAGGTGATTTATGAACAGCCAAATTCGATTTATGTCGCTGATTTCATTGGCGATGTGAACCTGATCGAGGGGACGGTTTCGGCCTTGGGCGAGGGGGCTGAACTGGCTTGGGCCGAGGGGCGCACACCGCTGATCGGACAGCCGGGGGCTGCTTTGACCAAGGGGCAAGGCGCGACCTTTGCAATCCGGCCTGAGAAGATTGCGATCTCGGCGGACGAACCACAGGATCGTCGCAACCGGGTGCAGGGAAAAATTCTCGATATCGGGTATCTTGGGAACCTTTCAACCTATCACGTGGAGCTGCCGGAAGGGCCGGTGGTGAAATGCGAGATCGGCAACCGGTCCCGGATCGAGCGGCGTGATTTCACTTGGGAAGACGAAGTCTGGCTCAGTTGGAGCGACACCGCCGGGTTGGTGTTGGCGCGATGAAACGGCTTCTGATTGGTGTTCCTTTCGTTTGGCTTTTCGTGCTGTTTCTGGTGCCGTTCGGGATCGTTCTGAAGATCTCGCTTTCGGACATTGATCTAGCTATTCCACCCTATACGCCGACTTTGGAAGTCTCGGATGGATGGGCGGGGGTCGCTGCGTTTTTCAGCGCGCTTGATCTTGAGAACTATATTTTCCTGACCAGCGATGATCTCTATTGGAAGGCCTATCTGTCGTCCTTGCAGATTGCGTCGATCTCGACGTTTTTGACGCTTCTTGTTGGATTTCCAATTGCTTACGCAATGGCGCGCGCGGCGGAGGAATGGCGGCCTGCGCTGTTGATGCTGGTCATTCTGCCGTTCTGGACAAGCTTTCTGATCCGCGTTTATGCGTGGATTGGCATTCTTTCGACGGAAGGTTTTTTGAACCAGTTCCTTTTATGGACCGGCGTCATCTCGGAGCCGTTAACGATCCTTAACACCAACACGGCGGTCTATATCGGCATCGTTTATACCTATCTGCCTTTCATGATCCTGCCGATCTACGCGACGCTGGAAAAGATGGATGCGTCCCTATTGGAAGCAGCCGAGGATTTGGGCTGTTCTCGGATGCAAGCGTTTTGGCTGATCACACTGCCGCTGGCGCGGCCCGGCGTGGTGGCAGGGTGTTTCCTAGTGTTCATTCCAACGCTGGGCGAGTTCGTAATCCCATCGCTTTTGGGCGGTTCGGACACGCTGATGATCGGCAAAGTGTTGTGGGAGGAGTTCTTCAATAACCGTGACTGGCCGGTGGCAAGTGCCGTGGCGATCATCCTGCTGTTGATCCTGATCATCCCGATCATTTTGTTCCAGCGCAACCAGCA
Organism: uncultured Boseongicola sp.; assembly: GCA_905479635.1. GTDB lineage: Bacteria > Pseudomonadota > Alphaproteobacteria > Rhodobacterales > Rhodobacteraceae > Boseongicola. The sequence continues at coordinate 5,120 of CAJQNG010000100.1, forward strand.
GATCAACAAGGAGGCACAACAATGAAGCGTCTGTCTGCCTTCAATGTTGTCTCGCTGACGCTTGGTTTCGCATTTCTTTACATCCCGATGCTGATCCTTGTGATCTACAGCTTCAACGAGTCCAAGCTGGTCACGGTCTGGGCCGGGTTTTCGACCAAGTGGTACGGAGAATTGCTGCAGAACGATGCGATGATCGATGCAGCATGGGTGACGATGAAGGTGGCGTTTTTCTCGTCCACACTGGCGACCGTTCTGGGCACGATGGCAGCGTATGTGTTGGTGCGGCGGGGGCGGTTTTACGGGCGCACAGTGTTTTCCGGCATGATCTATGCACCGCTGGTGATGCCCGAAGTGATCACCGGACTCTCGCTGCTTTTGTTGTTTATTGCCATCGGGATGGATCGCGGCGTGTTGACGATTGTATTGGCGCATACGACGTTTTCGATGTGCTATGTGTCGGTTGTTGTGTCGTCGCGGTTGATAAGTTTCGACGACTCGCTGGAAGAGGCCGCGCTGGATCTTGGGGCGTCGCAGTTTGAGGCCTTTCGCCTTGTGACGTTGCCAATTATTGCGCCTGCGGTGATTTCAGGCTGGTTGCTGGCGTTCACGTTGTCTCTGGATGATCTGGTGATTGCGTCCTTCGCAGCCGGACCATCGTCAACGACCTTGCCGATCAAGATTTTCTCATCCGTTCGATTGGGCGTCAGCCCCGAGATAAATGCGCTGTCGACGATCATTATCGCGATTGTGACTGTGGGTGTTTTGACCGCGTCGATCGTGTCCAAGCGGCAAATTACGCGGCGATTGCAAGAAGAGGCGCAGGCGGGCTGAGGCGCCTAAATTGGCGGGCCTGCCTGTTTTTATTGCATTTAAATTCCTGTTGGTGCAGCCTTCCGGGACGCGTTTCAGGTAAGCTAGTTAAAAGACGTTTTAGAGTAAGGCTGGGGAAGCAGTTGTTATGCTAGTGAATATGATTGATCTGCGCGAGCGGGAGTACCGCTGGTCGCGCGTGATGGCCGTTTTGGAAAGTGCAACAAAGAACAATGAAGCAGAACACGCGGATCAGGTGAAGCCCGGTTTAGGGATCGAGATTGATTACGCGGAACGCGTCGGGATTTCCGTGCGTGAAGCTGTGCTTTGGGCCGAAAAGACCGACGGGCCGCTGACGCTTTATCTTTATGATCACGAGGACGACAAGGCGGGCGAGGCCTGATCAGGGCTCGGTTGGCCTGTGCACGGTTGCAGGTCGGGTGAGGTCGTCGAGCATCGGGGAAATATCCTCGATGTGCTCTGCGATGACGTGCGTCACGCCGCCTTCGCGCTGCACGCGCCCCGTTACTTTCAGCGCGCGCCCCGAGATCACTGCGCGGCGGAAGCGCTCGTACATTTTGCGCCAGACAATCACATTGGAAATGCCGGTTTCGTCTTCCAGCGTGATGAAGATCACCCCCTTGGCGGTGCCGGGGCGTTGGCGCACCAAAACAAGGCCTGCCACCGCGACCCGTGCGCCACCCGGTGGCAGATCAAGTTGGTCGTGGGGCAGGCAGGCCGGTGGTCGGTGCCATGTGGGTGGGCCAGGATTTTCCATGAGAACAAAGATAGAACATTTAAGTGTTCGCGCAAGGCTTTGTGAGCAAGGCTCAAAAAGGGTGGAAAGGGACGCTTTGCAAGGCTAGGTAGTCGGCGACACACCTAAGAGGACGATCATGGCCAAGATTACTTACATCGAGCACGGCGGCAAAGAACACATCGTTGACGTACCCAACGGGCTTACCGTCATGGAAGGCGCGCGCGATAACGGCATTCCGGGAATTGAAGCGGATTGCGGCGGTGCCTGTGCCTGCTCGACCTGCCACGTTTATATTCATGCGGACTGGGTTGAAAAGCTGCCTGCGAAGGACGCGATGGAAGAAGACATGCTTGATTTCGCGTTCGAGCCAAGCGCCGAACGCTCGCGTCTGACCTGTCAGTTGAAGGTCTCGGACGCGCTTGACGGGCTTGTCGTGCAAATGCCCGAGAAGCAGATCTGATGTGGCGCCTGGCCGCTCTGGTCGCAGTGCTTGCGGCACCAGTAATGGCCGAAGGTGTGCGCGAGGCGCGCTACGATGAGCCGACCACGCGCTATGCCCACGGCGTGTTGGGCGACGCAATCGAATGGGGCGCTTTGGTCATGGAGACAGAAGGTGGGCGCACCGTCCGTTTGGTTCTGCCACAAGAGCGCGTCTTTGAAGACACAGCACCGCGCCTGTTCGATGTGGACGGGGATGGCGAAAACGAAGTGATCGTTGTCGAAAGCCACCAAAAGGTCGGCGCCCGCTTGGCGATCTATGATCCGGACGGATTGGTTGCTGCGAACGAATATATTGGCCGGCCGAACCGCTGGCTTGCGCCCATCGGTGTCGGGGCGGCGGATTTCGACGGGGACGGGCGTATCGAGCTGGTCTATGTCGACCGCCCGCACCTGGCCAAGACGGTCCGCGTGTTGCGGTTTCAGGATGGACAGCTGAAGTTCGTGGCAAGCTTTCCAGGAGTGACCAACCACCGGATTGGCGAAAGCGACATTGCCGGCGGCATCCGCGATTGTGGGCAGGGCCCTGAGATGATCGTCGCTTCAGTGAATTGGGAGCGCGTTCTGGCGCTTGGGTTTAAGGGGCTTCGGTTCTCGCTGGACGATCTTGCACCACACGAAGGCCGGGAGAGTTTCGCGCGCGCAATGGCCTGCGAGTGACGCGCCTTATGCGGCTTTGCTTCGGGCGGTGATCCTCGACGGTCATGGCAAGCTGGCGATGCGCGATATTGTGCAGCTTTGCGAAAAGGCCGGATTTGCTGGTGCGCGCCCCTATATCGCCCGCGGGGAACGCGGTGTTTTTCTCAGATTTAGACGCAAGGACGGTGAAGGCGACTTTGGAAGCCGCATGCAGGCGTTCACGGGCGCTTTGGTGCCGGTCATGATCCGAAGGTCGGCGAGATCGAGGCGGCGTGGCGGGCCTGTCCGCTCTACGAGGCTTTCGGAAATCAGGCGGCGCTGATGTTTCTGGATGCCGCTCCACCACGCAATGCCTTGGACACTGTGACGGCGCAACTTGCTTTGGGCGTGCGCGAGATAAGGGGCATTTCCAAAGCGGAATGGAACGCTTGCGGCTTTAGATCAAAACCGCCGTGCCGGGGACCACGCGCAATATGAATTTGATGAAACGGTTGGTGGCGATGGCGAAAGCCGCGTTGACTTAGCCCTGTGGCATCGCCAGCGAGATCGTGCGCCCGCCTTTTTGGTACTGCAATGCAGAGTCCGAAATACCGGCGACGATGCCGCCGTCTACTCTGTCCCCGACCTGCACTTTCACGTAACGACCTGACGGCAATCGCACCAGCGCACGGCGGTCCGAAGGACGCCCGAACACGCCTACAAGGTTGATGCGGTTCAGGCTGATGGCTTCTTCGACGGTGGCCTGACGCGCGACCGAAACATTGGACGGGATCGCAAGGCGCGGAGAGTTTTGCGGGCGTGTGGCTTCTTGTGCGGCGACCTCGTCGGCCAGCGCGGCTTCAATCGCGCCACTGGTGTCTGGTGTGAGGGTCGCAACCGTCCGGGCCTCGCGTTCGCGCTGCAACTGGATCAGACCGGAGGCGACGATGGCGTCGAAATCACGCGGCTTGCCGCGGGGTGAGGCGGAAGTTGCCACAGCAAGATCGCTTGGCGAATTGCCCGCGCGCGCAACAAGCGCTTCGATCTGGGCCGATTGGGGACGCGTTCCGGGGCGGATTTCGCCAAGCTCGTCGCGCGTGCGGTCACCAAATTTCTGACGCTCGATTTCCGTCATAAACTCGCTGGGACGACGGCGCGGCGCGGTGTCTGGCAAGGCGGCCGCAAGTTCGGTTTGGGTCAGTTCGACGGGGCCGAGTGCTTCTGGCGCGACTGTCTCGACGACTTCTGGTTCAGGCTCGGGTGGCTGTGTGACCAGTGGGGCTGCGATTTCTGCCGCCGTAACAGTCACGGGGCGCGTATTCGAAACCGTCGATTCCAGTGCGGCAAGCTGGGTTTCTTCCGCGATGACGTTCGGCTCTGTGGCTTCGGAGACCTGCGGTGTGGCATCCTCGACGGGTGCCACATAGACTTCAGGCGCTTCCGTTTCGACAGTTGGCAGAAGGGCCGCACCTTCGTCCGCTGGAGCGATCAGGCTGGCGGCACCTTCGGAGCTGCTGATCGGCTCGAAGGCGGCAATTGTGCCAAGGCCGGGGCTGTCGAGAATTGTGATGCCGTCGGGCACGAAGGCCACGGGCATATAGTCTTCGATCGCGTCCAATGTGCCTGGGCGCGGTTCCAGCCATGCGATTGCGGGCCGGGGGTCGACTGTGATCGCTTGGAGGTCGGTTGGGGTGCCGAGGGGTGTTGCGGCGTTTGGCGCAGGGATTGTGGCCCAGGCAAACGCAGGCGCGGTTTCCGGCAAGACAGGCGCGCTGGGCGTATCGGACACGTCGGCAATATCGGAAGGAAGCGGAGATGCCTCGGGTGTGGTGTCTTCCACTGGCGGCGGTGCGACTTCGGCAATTTGCACGTCCGCAGGCGTGGTCGCCTCGTTCGCCTCGGGCGACGCAAGCGACGTTTCCGGGGTCGAGGGCAGTATCGTCCAGATGACAATCGCAATCACAATCGACAACACGGCGGCAATTGCGGCCAGTGCCGGGGTCGGCAGGGCGCGGTCGCGGTGGCGGATTTCGACCGATGGAGTGGCGGTCAGACTGGCCGCGCGGGCTGCGGCGGCCGACGCGCCGACGTTGGTGACAACACGCGGCTGGGACGTGGGACGCGGCAATGGCGTGCCCGGATTAAGCGGTGGCAATTCGGTTTCGGGCAGTTGCAGAACCGGCGTCGGGTCATCGACCTTCACCACTGGGCCATCGTCCACCGCAGTCACGTTTGGCGTGTCTTTCAGCATCAATGGCGGCACGGTTTTGCGCCCCGTAGAAAAAGCGGCGGCGGCGGGTTCATCGTCGCTAAATCCGTCTTCGGAGGCGATTGCCGCGCGCTCGACAAAGACCGGAGGGCGCGGGAAATCGTCCGGCGTTGCCAGCGAGGAAAACGCGCGGACGGTCAATCCACCCTTGGTCACAAAGGCTTCGGCTTCGTCCAGAGTCTGACGCGCAATTGCCGCGACGCGCGCGGTGCCGGGGGCCGTGGTGGCCCAGTCGATTTCAAGATCGGCAAGGTCATAGGGCGTGCGCCCTTCCATGGCGGCATTGATCTCTGCCACATCAGGTGTGTCGCTGGCTACCTTGACGTCGGTATAGAGAATTTGGTCGCGGGGCAGGAAGATATCAACAGATGCCGGCGTTTCAACTCGTGCCACAAGGTCGGCCAGGCGCGCCTCGATTTCGTCGCCTTCCAGCTTTTGAACGACAAATTCCTGCCACTCGCCAGAGCGGTGGCGCAAGAGGCGTACCGCCTCCATTGAAAGATCAAAACCCCAACGCTCTGACATGTCGAAGAGATACCATGTGACCTGCCCGGCGTCACGATCCAGAATGATGATAATTGTCTTGTGCAAGAATTCGCCGACGAGGGTGTGAAACGGTGCAAATAGGGTGCAAACTGAGCCTGAATTTGAGTTTTGGAGCGGAGGTGCGTGATGCGGATTTTATGGATGGTTTTTGTGGCGTTAATTGCGGTGTCGCCGCAGGTGGCGCTGGCGGAAGACACTGAACGAGAAATCGTCGTCAGCGGTGAAGGCACGGTTTCGGCTGCGCCAGATATGGCGACAGTGTTTGTCGGTGTCTCGCGGCAGGCGCGGCGGGCCGGTGACGCATTGCAGGAGGCCTCGGAAGGGGCGGCGGCGGTATTGGCGCGCCTGGAATCGGAAGGCATTGCGCCGCGCGATATCCAGACCCGCAACATCGGGCTTTCGCCGCAATACGCACGCAGCAACGATGGCTCCCCGCCGCGTGTGACCGGCTATGTAGCGTCCAACGATCTGATGGTGCGGGTCCTCGACTTTGACCGGCTTGGCACGGTTCTGGATGCAATTGTTGCCGACGGCGCGAACGCGATGAATGGGCTATATTTCGATATTCAGGAACGCGGTGATCTCGAGCAAATAGCGCGCGCGCAAGCGGTTGGCGTGGCGCGCGAAAAAGCTGAAGTGCTGGCCGAAGCAGCTGGTGTGACCCTTGGGGCGGTCCTTACGATTTCCGAAGGCGGGGCGGGTCCAGCCCCGTTTGCGGCTGACCGGGGCTTGATGATGGAAGCGCGGTCTGCGGTGCCGATCGCAGGCGGCGAAATTGACATCCGTGCGACCGTGACGATTGTCTTCGCAATTGCAGACTAAGGATAGGGATTAACGAAGATGAAGGCGGCAATATACAAATCGACGGGGCCTGCGGCAGAGGTGTTAACCCTGTGCGACCTGGCTGATCCGACGCCCGGCGTGGGCGAGGTTTTGGTGCGGATAGCGGTATCTGCGGTGCATCCCTCGGACGTGAAGTCGCGGGGCGGTGCGCGAGGCCCATTGGCGTTCCCGTATATTGTGCCGCAAAGCGATGGCGCGGGGCGGATTGTGTCCGTGGGCGCGGATGTTGATCCCGCGCGGGTTGGGCGGCGTGTTTGGCTTTGGAATGCAGCGTGGAAGCGCGCGCATGGCACGGCGGGCGAGCTGGTGGCCTTGCCGTCCGAGCAGGCGGTGGATTTGCCAACAGGCGTTGATTTCGAGACCGGCGCGACTTTGGCCATCCCTGCGATTACGGCGCATCGGTGCTTGTTTTCTGACGGTCCGATTGAGGGGCAGGTGGTGCTCGTCACAGGGGGGGCCGGGACGGTCGGCAGTATGGCGATTCAGATGGCCAAGCGTTGTGGCGCGAAGGTGATCGCGACCGTCAGCAACTCGGAAAAAGCATTGCATGCCAAAGAGATGGGCGCGGATCACGTGGTGAACTACCGCGATGCAGATGTGGTGGATCAAATCAAGCAGGCGGCTGGCTCCGGTGGCGTGGATCGGATTGTCGAGGTAGAATTTGGCGGTAATTTAGACATCACGCAGGCCGTAATTGCCGAAGGCGGAACGGTTGCATCCTATGGCTCGATGGCGGTCCCCGAGCCGGTTTTGCCGTTCTATACGTTCATGTTCATGAATCTTAATTTGCGCACGGTGCTGGCCTATTCAATCCCGAATGCGGCGCGTGCGAAAGCCGTGGCGGACATTGCGGAATGGCTGGCGGATGGCACATTGAAGGGTGTCGTTGCGAAGACGTTCAATCTGGACGACATTGTCGCGGCGCATCAATCCGTCGAAGCTGGGACGCGCATCGGCGTGACTTTGGTGCGCATCGCGTCCGACGTCTAACGCAATCGCGCCGCGCGGGGGCTAAGGCCGAACGTCTCGCGGAATGCGCGCGAAAACGCAGCGCCGTTGTCATAGCCGGATCGTGTTGCAACCTCGGACAAAGACAGCGTCGTGTCCTCAACTAGATTGCGCGCTGCGTTAAGGCGGATGCGTTGGTAGACCTTGCGCGGCGGCGCGCCGAACGCTTGATTGAAGCGACGTTCCAGATCGCGTTGGCGGCATCCAGCGCGCTTCGAAATTTCGGCCAGCGGCAAGGGCATTTCAATATTCGCCTCCATTTCGGCCAAAGCGCGGCGAATGCGGCGATCCCCGCTGGGCGGCTCAAGGGGCCCGGATGTGGTGGCGTCGGGGGCGGAAAACAGGGCCGCTATACGCAGAGTCAGGGCGGTGCCGTGGCGGTGCGCGATCAGGTGCATCATCAATTCAAACGCCGTGACTGCGCCGCTGGCCGTTAGCCGATCGCCGTCATCGACCCAACGTTGCCGCACGATATCAACCTGGGGGAAAGCCTCAGAAAAAGCCTCGATCTCATCGTAGTGGATGGTGGCGCGCTTGGCCTCCAACAGGCCGGCCGTTGCCAAAAGCCACGCGCCGCCATCAAGCCCGATCATTTTGTCATAGCGGGTTGAGGCTGCGCGAAGTTGCCGCGATAGCGCGTCAGTGGCCAAAGCCCTGTAGCCATAGCTTGGCAAGACGATCAAAGCAGCGCCGCGGTCGGTCGGATCAAGCGCGCTGTCTGGCACGACAGTCATGCCGGCCGAGCTTTGTACCGCCGCGCCGTCGCGGGTGACGATTTTCCACGCATAAGCGGGCGTGCTGAGAAACGTGTTGGCCGCGCGCAGGGGTTCAAGCGCATTGGCCAGCACCTGATTTGAAAAGCGGTCGAACAAAAGGAAAGTGAATTCAGCCGTCTCATCGTTTGGAATTGTCCATTCGCGCATAGTTATGACTAAAACAGCAAAGTCGTAGCCGTCAATCGGCATAGAGTTTCAAACAACAAAGGGAGGACAGACATGCCGCTTCAAATGAACCGCGAGGTTTTCATTACCTGTGCCGTAACCGGCTCGGGTGCCACTCAGGATCGCAGCCCGCATGTGCCGCGCTCCCCAAAACAGATCGCCGACAGCGCGGTTGCAGCCGCCAAAGCAGGTGCGGCAGTGGTGCATTGTCATGTGCGGGACCCCGAAACCGGCGCGCCGTCGCGCGATCCGAAAATGTTTCGCGAAGTGACGGATCGCATCCGCGAGGCCGACACGGATGTGGTGCTGAACCTGACGGCGGGCATGGGCGGTGACATCGTGTTTGGCGATGTGGAAAACCCGATGGACCTGAATAAGGCCGGCACCGACATGGCGGGTGCTACCGAGCGGATGGCGCATATCACCGAATGCCTGCCAGAGATTTGTACGCTGGATTGCGGCACGATGAATTTTGCCGAGGCCGATTATGTGATGACCAACACGCCCGGCATGTTGGTGGCGATGGGACAGATGATGACTGATCTTGGCGTAAAGCCGGAGATTGAAGCCTTTGACACAGGTCACCTTTGGTATGCCAAGCATCTGGTCGAGCAGGGCGTACTGGATAGCCCCGCGTTGGTGCAGCTGTGTATGGGCGTGAAATGGGGCGCGCCGGATGACCTCAATACCTTCATGGCTATGGCGAACAATGTGCCAGATGATTGGACGTTCTCGGCCTTTGGTCTGGGACGCAACCAGATGGCTTATGTCGCGGCCTCCGTGCTGGCAGGGGGGCATGTGCGTGTGGGGCTTGAGGACAACCTATGGCTCGACAAAGGTGTGCTGGCCGAGAACCATGAGTTGGTAACGCGTGCGCGCGGGATTATCGAAGGGATGGGTGCATCGCTGATCGGGCCTGCGCAAGTGCGTGAAAAGCTGGGTCTGCAAAAGCGCATGCCGCGATGAAGCAGTTCGCGGTAGCATTGGCGGTTTTGGCGCTGGGCGCTTGTGCCGCTCCGCCGCCGAAAGTTACGACGCTACAAGGCTACCGCGACCGTAGCGCACTTATCGGCGTCACCTCGCGGTTCGATGCCAAGAAATTCGAGGGGCTTTGGTACGTGCGCGAAGCCTTTGCACCCTCAGGCGCTGGCCTTTCGTTTCGAATGGCAAAGGGCGGGGCTATGCGGTTGGGTGCGACAGTCTGCGACGGCTCTGGCGTGTGCGGTACCGTTGCCGAGGATTTGCCTGTCACGCGCATCAGCAAGGGGCGTTTCAAAGTCGCCATGCCGAGTGGTGAGGCGCGCGAGTTCTGGGTGTTGTGGGTCGATGAGGGCTTCCGCACAGCAGTGCTTGGCAATCCTGATGGCACGTTCGGCTGGATTGTTGACCGCAGCACGACAGGAGGTGCGGACCGCATAAAAGCGGCGCGCGAGATATTAGATTTTAATGGCTACGATGTGAGCCAGTTGAGGACCGTAAAATGACTAGAGTAGCAGCGATTATCGGCGGTGGTGTGATTGGGGGCGGCTGGGCTGCGCGTTTCTTGCTCAACGGTTGGGACGTTCAGGTGTTCGACCCTGATCCGCAGGCCGAACGCAAGATTGGCGAAGTCATGGCCAATGCCCGCCGCTCGCTGCCCGGTTTGACGGATGTGGCGCTGCCGCCTGAGGGGCGCATCACATATCACCCAAGCATAGCCGAGGCGGTGACTGGCGCGGAATGGATACAGGAAAGTGTGCCGGAACGGATTGAGATCAAGCACGCGACCTTTGCAGAAGTGCAGGGGGCCTGTGCTAAGGATGCAGTCATCGGGTCGTCCACCTCGGGGTTCAAGCCGTCGGAATTGCAGCAAGGGGCCATGCGCCCCAGCCAGATCATGGTCGCGCATCCGTTTAACCCTGTCTACCTGCTGCCGCTGATCG
>CAJQNG010000101.1 GCA_905479635.1 uncultured Boseongicola sp.
TGCGAAAGGCGGCGATGGGCTCTTGACGGCTTTGGCACAAGGTTCTACCTAGCCCTCGCTTTTGGCGGAGTAGCTCAGGTGGTTAGAGCAGCGGAATCATAATCCGCGTGTCGGGGGTTCAAGTCCCTCCTCCGCTACCAAAACCTCCCTTTTATGTCAGTGGTTAGGCCAAAACTACGTTTCATAAATGCTACTCATTATCGCCCTGGGTGACAATTTGGGGAACAGCTGACGGATTGTGCGGGTTTCCGGAGAATGAATCACAAAAGCTGGACGAGAATACTTTGATGGTGTGATGTACATTTTCGGTTTCAAAACTCAAATCCTAGAAAATCCTGTTCTTGCCTATGGGCAGTTTGAAACGGCTTCCAGCTGGACTTTTTAGACTCTTGGCGAACCGAAAACTAGAACCAGAAATGCTAGCATTTGCAGGACGACGGCGCGCTGTTGTTGCTGTCGCGCGCAAGCTGGCGGTCCTGCTGCATCGCATGTGGACTGAAAATACGGAATTCCGTTCGGAAGGGGTGGAGGGTATCAAATGATTTAAGCCGACCCAAAACCTTACCAAACGGGATCGTCCTTTCCGGACGAGGTCTGTGCCCTCTCGGGCATGTAAACATGCCCTGTTAGGTAATAGATGAAGCCGAATATGGCTGCTGCGCACCGAGAAGCGCAAGACGAAGCAAGGCTCTTCACAACCAATCCGACACATGGATGCAGCGGTGCCGCAAAGGCACCAATCAGACTGCGAAGAGAAGCGTGACCCGGATAAGTACGATGCCAAATCAATCAAAGGGCGTTGTCACATTAACTCAATAATCGGCAGATTTCGTCTTTTTGATGGGGCTTGAAGTCTCCTAAGTCTGTGAACCCGTATTCCCCACGTGGCTCCCGATTTGACTGTTTATCGGCCCAGCCGCTCGACTTTCACCCCGGCTCTCCCCATGCCACCCCAAATCGGATGCGCGGCCACCGCGCACCCTTTGGTCACAATTAGCCGACTGGCGGCTTATAAGCGCCGACGGCTTTTCCGGCCATCGTCATCGCCGCCATCGCGTCATCAACCGACATCAGTTTGGTCGTATGGGCCTTGGATATTGCCCCGCCCGCCCCAACCGCCATCGCCCCGGCGGCCATCATTTTGTCATCGGGCCCTTCAATCAAACAAACGGCGTCATAGTCGCCAAAACTGAAATACATTTCATGCAGCTTACCGCCGAGCGCATTGACGAGACTGGCCGCTGCGGCCTTGCGGTCGCTTGGGCTGGTGATCATCGCTTTTGCGGCTTCGGCAGTATAGGATAGTTGAAACAGATACATAGGCATGGCTTTTCTCCCCCAGAATTGGTTATTCCGACATTCCCCAAGTGGCCTGCCGCTCGGCGTCAATTTTGTCTGATCTTGCGGCCAGATCAAGTGTTTTGGGCTCCCAGCCTCGACTGCAGTCGTCAGAGCGCTCGAATGTGGGCGGATCAGACCGCGAATGCGCGTCACCTTGGTCATTCGGCCACGTTTTGCAGCGCGGCGAACGGACCTGTCTTGCCGCGTTCGTTCGGTTTTCGCCAATTTCGAGGTCACGCGCATGACGGCGGCACCCGCAATCGGTGAATGGCGGCAAGGATGGCCCTGACCATTCGGCCGGTCACACCGCGACCTCGGCGAATTGGAAGGTGATGGCGCGGGCGTGACGCACCACACGGGCACCGATCTTGATCAGCTTGAGCTGCAAGCTGGTCAACGACCAGTCGGCCATGGCTTCGGGCAGCTCGATGCAACGCAGGATGGTTGCCAGGTTGTAGGCCAGTGCGTGAGGCTGTAGCCTCACCTGGTTGTCATGGAACCTCTTGCACGACAGCCTCATCCAGCAGAAGGCGTGCTTTGGCTTCCTTGATGTGCTGCTCAGCGGTGCCACGTTGGTTGTAGAAGCGGGTAACGCACTCCGGCTCCATCGGCAGGTTGGTGACGATGAAGCCAACCTTTGGGAACAACTCGCCCAGATGCCATTCGATCTTGGCGATGACGCGGCGCTCCTCGTCCCAGCTTTGTGCCTAGTAATGGAAGTCTTCGAAGAACCGTTTGACCTTGGTCAGCGAAGGACGTCCGACCGGCCGGGTAAGCCGGTGCACGATCTTCTCGCGCAGGACGGCATTGGAGGGCCGGCGGATGACGTGGAAGTAGCCCGCCTCTTCAAGCCGTGCGTAGATCGCGGGGCTGGCATAGGCGGCGTCGGCGCTGCAAGAAGCGGCCACCAAGCTTGCGGCCAGCGTAGCGGGCGATTGCCGGGTCGAGCACATCCTGCCAGCCGTCGGCGCTGTGGACGTTGCCGTGCCGCAGGGCGCAGCGTTCCAGCATTCCGAACTGGTTGAACACAAAGAGCGGATGGTAGCAGGTGCAGTCGAAATGCCCGTTCCAGGCTGTGCCTTCCTGGTCGCCATGGGTCGGGCTGACCGAGCTGTCCATGTCCAGCGTGATGTACTTCAGCCCGTTGCGATCATGAAAGCGGTCAATCCACTTGCCGTTCAGATCGGCAAGCGCCGCCCGGTTCTCGGGCAGGGCCAGCGTCTCGGTCTCGAACCGCCCCATCTGCGATGCCGAAGCTGCCTGCGCATCGACGGCACGGCCACCGACAACCTGGCGCATGACGGGATCAAGAGCCAGTCGGTCGGCGTCGTTGACGTCCTCGTAGCCCGCAAGCCGACCATAGACGGATTGTCGAAAAAGCCCGTCAAGCCGGTGAATGGTGTTCTTGCCACGGCGGCTGTCATTGAGCGCACCCGACGCAAGATCAGACAGCCCGAGCACGTCATCCAACTCGCGCATCACCAGAAGACCGCCGTCGGAACTGAGCTGCGTGCCACGAAACTCCAGCCGCACCCGGCGGTCAAAACCAAGCCGCGCACCATCCGTTTCGCTTGCACCCTTTGGGTGATCCATGATCCGCCGCCTTCAGCCAACTTAACATGCTGAAATA
>CAJQNG010000102.1 GCA_905479635.1 uncultured Boseongicola sp.
TCCAACCCAATAACTGTGAAGTGATAAAATTCGACCCTGGCTAGGGCTAGGGCCATTCATATCATTGGTGCGGAACGACGGCTTTGGGTATTGGCGAGTTTTTCCACTGCTCGATGTCTACGAAGCCATTAGCGCACGGCTAGATGACTCTATGAATTGCTGCATTAACCCAATTGAAGACTAAGCTCTGGGAACTGCCACTACCGACGAGCAGTTGGATTTCTGCTTCGACTTCGTTTGCCGGTCAATGTATCTCTTCCCTTGTTGGTCGGCTTCCCGAGTTGCATCCTTCCTTTGCAGCTTGGGTATTTCACGCGCCCCAAGAACGCCACGTACCGGCCTTTGCGTTCAGTGAGCCAACCATCGCTGCAGTCCGGGCACGCGGGATACCCCGCGCCGCAGTTGCACTTTAATGTGCCCGGATTTGAATTACTCGAGATTGGAAGATCATTGTTGCAGTCACTGCAAGGTCGCAATGTCTCGCCACATAAGGTGCGATGCTCGCAGGCGAAGAAGGGGGCCCCTTTTTTGGATTCTCGTGCCTTCATTCGTCCGCCGCATGCGCCACAACGATGCTCTGCAACACCTGAATTGCCAAGCTCGGTCGCAGTAGACTAACCTACTCCGGTGCGCAGCAGAAGCGCGTAGATTGATGACGAGTTTCGTTCAAATCCACTCTCAATCGAACTCTTCATCTCGCCACGTTGCCGCCGATCCAAAACCGAAACGCCTTTCCCCGAGCGCCAGACAATCGTACGATCCGCTCATGCCGCTACCCATTCTTTACGATCATAAGAGTTCAATTTGCTCGCAAATGGCGCGCCTCGCTCTTGTCGAGAAGGTTGTCTCATTCGAACGTCGCCAGATTGACATCATGGAAACGAATGAGCAATTCGAACCTTGGTACGTAGCTCTGAACCCGAAGGCAGTGGTGCCAACGTTGGTTTTGGGCGCGGATGTCGTCACCGATACCATCCGGATAGTGAATCGCGTGCGGACCCTCGATGGGCCGGATCTCTCTGGGGACGCGACGTCGCAAGGCTGGCTGAAGGACATCATGGCGCCGCACTATGGGGTGCTTTTGTATCGCAACCGCCTCGATCCAGACGGGACGGCGCCCCAGATTGTCGCGCGCGGCGTCCTGCTCGAACAGCTCCTGGAAAAACACCCTGAGATGTCCGATCTGCTCAAAGGCCGGATTGCAGGCAACGGTCGGTTTCAAGCCTTGCTGCGTAATCCAGAGGAGATTGAAAGACACCTTTCCTCTACAGAGGCACTTGTCGCACGTATGGCTGAGGCTGTTAGGCATCAACCGTTCCTCGCCGGATCGACCTATTCACTTGCCGACTGCTTCGCGACGGCTGCATTGGCCCGGTTCAGCTTACACAAGCTTCAGGGATGGTGGCAGGGGACTGCGCTTGAGGACTATTATGGACGCATGAAAGCACGGCCGAGTTTCGAGGCGGCTGAGGTCATAGACACCGGAAGCGAAAGAGACCTGTGACGCGCGAAGTCGATAAAGGAAGCGGACGCTATGCCGGATAAACTTGAAAATCTGGTCGCTGCAACCAACGCGCCTCTAAACGATCCTGACATGAATAGGACCGTTGGCTCGGGAACCCCGCGCTTCGAACTTTATCATTTCGCGCTTTCGCTCTGCTCGCAGAAAGTTCGGATTTGTCTGGTCGAAAAAGGCGCCGACTTCGTCGCCCACGACATCAATCTGCAATCCCCTCTTCTGGGAAACTATGATCCGGCTTACGTGAAACTCCGGATGACGGCGCATCCGGGCACGGACTATGCCACAGGATACACCGGACGCTCGAGTGTTTCGTCTGAAGGCTTCGACCCGGCGGTTGTGCCGACACTGGTCGATTGGCCCGAAGACCGAGTGGTCGTGGACAGCCTGGCTATCTGCCGGCACATCGACCGCGCGGTTGATCCGGCAAATTCTCTGGTCCCCGAACATATTGCGCCGCAGGTCCTGGAAGAGCTTGCGATTGTTGATGCCACTCCACATGTCGCCGTTCTCTATGGGGCACATCCTGACATTGACTTTCGGCCCGAGCGCCTGAAATCCGGAATGCCCGGTGTGCACGACCGCAAGATCGGAAAGATCGAAACCGCTCGCGCCCTTGTGGCAGACGACGCGTCTTTAGCTGCCGCCTATGATGCCAAGATAGCAAAGGAAAAAGCCGGGAAGCATCACGTGACAACACCGGACAACATGCGGGCCTCGGTGGACGAAATCCTTCGCATTGTGCGTGATCTCGACCAGCGAATTGATAGCGGCAGCACCTGGATTTGCGGAGACCAGTTGACACTGGTCGATCTTTTCTGGGCGATCTCTCTGTTTCGGATGAAATGGCTGGGCATGGCATTCGCCTGGGAGGGAGGACATCTCCTGAATGACATCCAAAGCCCAGCCGTCGCGAACTATGCGGCCCGTCTGTTCGAACTGCCTTCGTTCAAAGCCGCGGTGATCGATTGGCCGGGCACGCCACGGTCCGAATTCGTCTCCGTACACTATTCCAACTGACAGATGCCCGAAAAGCCTTTGTAATTTCCGACCTACGGAATGAGCGAAGCGACATTGTCGGCTACGAACCCATCTACCCCCACATCCCACGCATGCGCGTCTGGACGTCAATTAACGGGTGATCTTGAACCAAAGGCGGGCAGTCTTGTTATCTTGTTTTTCGTTGAGATGCGAATGTCCATGCGGTAGCACGCCCCCGTGGCAATCGACCTTGTGTGGATCGGTGCTGGCCCAGAACGCGACAAACCCGTCGCTCAGAAACCTTGAACTGACTACGCACAAGGTCAATGCAGGCACGGCGACGCGAAGGGCTCAGAAGTTTCCCGAGGCGGCCTCCCTTAAGATCAGCTTGTCCAGTGTCAGGTCCGATACAGCCCGACGAAGACGCTCGTTCTCTTTCTGTAGTCGCTTTAGTTCCTTGAGTTGTTCTGTGCCCATTCCGCCGTACTTCTTCTTCCAACGGTAATAGGTTTGTTCAGTGACACTGATCTGTCTGATCGCGTCAATCCGAGGCATGCCTTGCCCCATCAGAACTTCAACTTGCCGTAACTTCACGAAAATCTCTTCGGGCTTGGGTCTCTTAATAGCCATCTATGGTCCTCCGCTTTCCTAACTATAGGGGCGGACCACTTCAGAGGGGGAGGCTCAACGTCGCGAAGGCGGCAGGGGTCAGTCAGCCGACGGTGAGCCGCGTTTTCAACCGCTCGGCTACGGTCGATCCTCAGAAGGCAGAGCGCGTTCGGGCTGTAGCGCGGGAATTGGGCTATATCCCCAATCTGGTCGCGCGGTCGCTCAATTCCGGAAACTCTTTCCGGATTGGCATCGTGCTGGCCTACCTCAAGAACGGTTTTTTCGGTGAGGCGCTGCAAGACCTTTCGCGGGCGCTGAACACCAATGGTTACGCTGTCACGGTCTATTTCGCCGGCAACAGTTCCGATGAGGTGGACGCGATTGTCGATGACCTTCTGGCAGATCAGGTGGACGGGATTGTCCTGGCTTCGATCAGCCTGTCCAACAAGCTGGTTACGCGCGTCCGGAAATCGGGCATTCCCTGCGTATTGTTCAACCGTGGCCAAACCGATCCAGATGTCTCGATGGTGACAGCGGCGAATTTCGAGGGGGGTCGTTTGGCGACCGAGTTCCTCATTGAGGGGGGGCATCGACGCATCGCTCATCTTGCAGGGTGGCGCAAAGCGTTGAATGGG
>CAJQNG010000103.1 GCA_905479635.1 uncultured Boseongicola sp.
CGGCGGTACGTTTTTGCCCGCACGCGCTGGCGTGGTATTCGCTTTGGCGTGGACCCCGGCGCATGGGGCTATGCGTGGCGCGCGCTGATCTATTGGGGACTGGCACTTGGGTCGGGGACACTTCTTTGGCCGCTGATGACCCATCGGCTTGAGGCATACCGGATCAACCGAACTTGGTACGGTGACCGGCAGTTCCGGCAAGGCGGAAGCGCGCGGATTCTGGCGAAGGGCCTGATCCCGTTTTGGGCAATAGCAGCCATTGGCGGAAGCATTGTCTGGGCCAATTGGGACAGTGAAAACACCGAGCTTACCTTAGGTCTTGCCCTTATGAGCGCCCCACTTCTGGTGGTCGCCTGGGGCTGGTATGCGGTGCGCAGTTTCCGGGTTTTGACGGCGACGAAGGCGGCGGGTGCCATCGGCTTCCGGTCGGCCGCGCGAGCGCCGCGCATCATCGGTATCTATGTCCTTGGCTACGGATTGGCCGGTTTTCTGACTGGGATCGCGGGGATCGTGGCAAGCTTCATATTCCTCGCCCTGATGTTTGCCGCCAAGGGGATGGCGTTCTCGCTGGACGACCTCGATAGCCTCACTGGTCCTGGGCTTTTTCTGCAAGCCTTTGGCTTTGCTATCTATTTTCTTGTGTTCGTAATCTGGTCCACCCTGCGCCACGTCTTTGTCACCCTGCCGATTTGGCGCCACTATGCCGAAACGCTTGAGATCATTGGCAGCGAGTCCCTTCATGATATCCGCCAACGCGACCGCGATGAGCACCGCGAGGCGGAAGGCTTTGCAGAGGCGCTCGATCTGGGGGCGGCAATATGATCTGGGCGGCGTCCGACGCTCGGGAGATCTATTGCGACCTGTTCGACGGGCGCAGCGCTGCGATCCGCCGTGTTGCCACCGTGATCGACGCAAGCGCGAAGACACTTGTTCTGACGTTGCCCGACGGCGATGCGCTGATCTGGCCGCTTGTTAGCTTGCGATCGGTGCCGGATCAGGCCGACGAGGGGCGACTTGTCGTGACCACAACCGAGCGCGCATTGGCGCGTCTCACCGTCGAGGATGCCGGACTGATCCAGCGTATTCGACAAGGTGCCTGGCGGCTTGGTGAGACCCCCCCCGTGCGGGGTCGTGCCCGCGTTTTCGGCTGGGCGGGTGCGGCGATTGCGTCGGTCTTTCTGATCGTTTTTGTTCTGGTTCCGATCATGGCCGATCAGCTTGCCCGCGTCCTGCCGCCCGCCGGCGAAGAGGCGCTTGGCAACGCCACGCTTGGGCAAATTCAAACTGCGCTTGGCGAAGACTTCTTTCCTGTCGAGCTCTGCGAATCGCGGGAGGGACAGAAGGCATTGGACCTGATGCTTGACACCGTAGGCGGCAACAATCTTGATCTGCCCTATCCGATCACGGTCAGCGTGCTGAACCACTCGATGGTCAATGCTTTCGCCTTGCCTGGCGGCCAAGTGGTGTTCTTCCAAGGCATGCTTTCCGCGGCTGAAAGCCCAGACGAAATCGCGGCGGTTCTTGCGCATGAAATTGGCCATGTTGCCGCACGGGACCCGATACGGATTGCCCTGCGCTCGGCGGGATCATTGGGTGTTCTTGGCCTACTGTTTGGCGATTTTGCGGGCGGGGCTGTGGTGCTTTTCCTGGTCGAACAGATGATCAAGGCCGACTACAGCCGCGAAGCCGAGGCGGCAGCGGACGCCTATGGAATCACGCTCTTGCAACGCGCCAACGTCGACCCCGGTGCGCTGGGCGATCTATTTCAAAAGCTGCTGGACAAATTTGGCGACGCGTCCGGGATCGCTGCCCATTTCATGTCACATCCCGCGTTGGGGGACCGGATCGCGACCTCTCGCGCGGCGGGTGATGCGATGGGTGTGACCGGTCCGGTTATCCCGGATCAAAGCTGGGCGGCGTTGAAGGCAATCTGCGACTAACTTGCGGTGGCGTGCCGGGCGCGGTAACCCGTTTCAAAGTGGCAAAGGGGCTTATAAACATGCGGCGCGCAATCGTGATACTTCTGGCAGGCGCAATTTTGGCGGCCTGCACGGCGGAACCCGAAGACCTAAGCCTTGCGCCCGAGCCTTTGGGTGACTTCCGCCTTGGCCATAACATAGCCATTGCCGACAACGTGGTCCTTGGTCCGTTTTCGCGCGAGTTAAGCGAGCAAGCGCTTGAAACTGAGTTGCAAAACGCGGTTGCCAAGCGGCTTCGCCGGTACGACGGCGACGGGCTTTATCATCTTGGGATCGTTCTGGGCGGACTTGTTCTGGCGCAGCCGGGCATTCCGGTTGTCTATGCCCCGCAGTCGGTGATGATTTTAGACGTTTCTGTCTTTGACAACGTCACGCAGCAACGCTTGAACCCGGAAGCGAAACGCATTCAGGTCGGCGAAGGTTTCCGAAATATGGTACCACTCCTGGGGTCCGGACTGGTGCGCGAGGCAGACGTGCAGCTTGCCAATCTGTCACAAAGCGCGGCCCGCGAGATCGAAGACTGGCTAAACGAAAACCCCGAATGGTTCATCGCGAAACCCGAACGTGCGCGGGTTCCGTTTACCATATCAACGCCCGCTCCGACGGTTGTGAACATGGTGGATGAAGAAGCGACCAACTGACGCTTGATTTTCTTGCGCTGATACCATAATTGCCCCGCCATATTTGACCCCATTCAAAGGCACATAGGGCGATGGCAAAGGCAAAGTTTGAACGTAACAAACCGCACGTTAACATTGGCACGATTGGTCACGTTGACCACGGCAAGACGACGCTGACTGCGGCGATCACGAAGTATTTCGGTGACTTCCAGGCGTATGACAAGATTGATGGCGCGC
>CAJQNG010000104.1 GCA_905479635.1 uncultured Boseongicola sp.
TGATCAGAAAAGCCGCCGCCCGAACCTACGATGACCTCTGGCGCGCCATTGGAAACGTCTGCAACCTCTTCTCAGACGAAGAATGCTACAACTTCTTCAAGGCAGCAGGATATGAAGCCAATTAAATTGGTAACGCTCTAAGGACCGGTATCGGCTACTCTGAACTGCAAACCATCGCGCTCACGCATGCCGCGCTCCACGCCAATATCTTCGTGCCGCAAAAAACCATTCGGCCAAACCGCGCAGAGATAGGAACGTTCTCAAATAGAGTCCTCGCGAGACAGAAGGATGACCGATTGACTTGGGTCAAAGTCAGATCAATCCCTCATGATAGCTGTCTCCTGTCTCCCTATAAGCATTGGCTTTCCGGTAAAGATGGAACTTCAAAGATCTAAAATCACTGCTGTCGTTGCAGGGCAGACTTTGCTGGCGCTTCCCGCACATGGTGAAACGCGTATTTGTGGTGCCGCGAATGTAACCGTCAAATATCAGAAAGAAGAGCTTGCTGAACTGGCCTGCAGTGCCGCTCAAAAAGCGACGGCGCTTTTCAATGACTGTAGTATTCCCTCATTTTCCAACCCAGTTCGCGTCGACGTCGTGGATGACATGATAGCGGATTGCCTTGGCCTGTCCCATTGTGACAAAAACTTTATCGAGGTGATTTCCCCCGCTGTTATGCAGGACCGAGGCGAGCCCGATGGCGTGCCCTGTCCAGTTGAAGGCCGCCTCGCGCGGCTAGAGAACATCACCTATGCGATAGAGGAGAGAACAGCGGAACTTTATGGTTCGTCTCCGGTTGACCAAAATCAATCTCGTACGGATCGGGTCGGATAGTATGTCTTCAGAAGCCGAAGCACTGGAGGCTGATACATGGAAGCCAACGTTTTGCCGTCGATGAATATATCAGCCGAAACAATGGGATGCTGTCCAAAGTTCAACCCTGAGGGTTGGGGTGGCCGCCATTTGAATTTCAAGGACAAGCGATTTGTTCGGGCGACAACCTGCAGCGTTCTGCACGTGCCAATCAAAATGGGAAGCGTTTTTTCTCGCGTTCAAGAGCATATTGAAGACGCCGCAGTACAGGACGCTGACAGCTACCTTACTCTCAGCCGGGATCTGTCTTCGAGCGAAAGCGAACACTACCTCGCCGTTACAGGCGACGTGGCTGACGAAGAGATGACGACGTTGAGCGGCGACTTCATCACCCGCGTTTTTGAGCGGTCATACAGGCATGCAAGGGATTGGATGCACGCGATGAAAACCGCCGCTGAAGCTGCCGGATATACCGCAAAGCAGGTCTTCATGTTTTACACGACCTGTCCGACATGCGCGAAAGCTTACGGTAAGAACTACGTTGTCGGCTTTGCCGAAATCTGATTCCCAAATCACCTAAATGGAGTGTGAACCCATGAAAGACCCCGAACTGGACATCTTGATCAAAGACCTGGAAACAAAGGCTCACCTGAGCCTCGCTGAATATGACGGCATTGCGCACGCCCTTGCATATCTCTTGCCCGAAACGGTTCCCGACGAAGTCATGGCCCCTGTCCAAATCAGTACCACTGACGGGGCAGTGCATGTAGCGGACGTGGCCTATCCGAATTGGGTCGTAAACATCCACGGACGCGCGAATGAAAAGAATGGCAACTGGCGCTGCACGTTGCGGGAAAGCGATGTGCGCGACAGCGATACCTTTATCGGTACCGGCAATTCGCCGGTCCTCGCTCAGGCAATCCTGGCGGCGGTGCTACGGTTGGCTGCAACCCGGAAGAAAGACTGACGCTGAGAATTGATATTCCCCAAGAGCGTGCGTCGAAGGGGCCAAAGGATAGATGTGACAACAGTTATGAAGAGGAAAGGCGCTATGATATCTTCGTTTTCAAAAAGGGTCTCATTGGCAGCCGGGCTTGTGATTTCAATGGGCAGTTCGGTGGCAGCATTCACAGCCTGCCAGGTGACCGATACTGGTGGCATCGACGACAACAGCTTCAACCAAACCGCATGGAAGGGCGTTTTGGATGCCAAAGCGGACTTTGGAATAAGGGGGCCGCTTTCTCGAGTCTCAAAGCTGAAACTGACTATGATGCCAACATAAATTCACTGATTGACGGCGATGGCTGCTTACATCGCGACGATCGTCGTCGTGGCTGGGGTTGTGGGGCGGGCGCGGCCGCCAGCGGCGGATGGAAAACCCTACGTTAAGGAATAAGCCGGGCCTGCAGCGGCCCGGCACATCAGCCCGGAAAACTAAACGTTTTCAGCTTTCGACACATTCCGCAGGACCTGCACAAAGCTGTCAGGCGTTACTGAGATGCTGTCGATTCCGAACTTTACCAAGTGTCTGGCATAGGCTGGATCATTGCTCGGAGCCTGACCGCAGAAGCCAACTTTCGAGCCGGCTTTGTGTGCCTTGCGGATCACGGTCTCGATCATCCAAAGTACAGCAGGATCGTCTTCGCGAAACAGGGAAGCGAGCGCGTCTGAATCCCGGTCTATGCCAAGCGTGAGTTGCGTCAAATCGTTTGATCCGATGGAAAACCCGTCAAATCGCGCCGCAAATTCCTCGGCGCGCACAACGTTGGCCGGGATTTCGCACATGACATAAACCTCAAGCCCGTCTTGCCCCCGTGTCAGCCCGTTCTCGGCCATCACGGCCAAAACACGGTCTGCTTCCTCGGGTGTGCGACAAAAAGGGATCATGACGACCACATTGTCGAAGCCCATCTGCCCGCGAAGTCGCGCGATTGCCTGGCATTCGAGCGCAAAACCGTCCTTGTAGTTTTCCGAGTAATAACGCGACGCCCCGCGGAAGCCGAGCATCGGGTTCTCCTCGTGTGGTTCGAAATCGCGGCCACCAAGCAGTTCGGCGTATTCATTCGTCTTGAAATCACTCATCCGTACGATCACGGGCTTTGGGTAGCAAAACGCCGCAATCCGCGACAAACCTCGCGACAAGCGGTCGACGAAATACTCGGGCATGCTGTTGTAGCCGGCGGTCAGGCGCTTGATTTCGGCGCGCGTGTTTGCATCGCTGACCCGCTCGATATGCGCCAGGGCCATCGGGTGAATGCACACCTCGCCATTCACAACGAACTCCATTCGAGCCAGGCCAACACCTTCGACAGGCAGCTGCCACCAGCGCAACGCAGCACTTGGATTGGCGAGGTTCATCATGACTTTGGTCTTGGTTTTGGGAAGTGTTCCGAGGGCCTCTTCTACGATTGCGATGTCCGAGATGCCTTCGGTCACCACACCTTCTTCTCCGCCGGCGCAAGAGACCGTTACATCCTGCTTGTCATGCAGGATATGCGTGGCGTCGCCGCATCCGACGATGGCTGGCAATCCAAGTTCGCGGCTTACGATGGCGGCATGCGATGTGCGGCCACCATGATCTGTGACGATTGCTGCCGCGCGTTTCATGATTGGCACCCAGTCGGGATCTGTTGTACTGGTGACCAGCACTGATCCATCGACAAAATTCTCGATATCATCCGCGCTTTCGATGATCGAAACACGCCCGGTAACCGCTGCACTCCCGACACTCAAACCGTTCACAAGGACCCGCCCCGGAGCCTTCACGGTATAGCTTTTTAGTGTCCCGTGATCCGCCCGGGATTGAACTGTCTCGGGTCTGGCTTGGACAATATAAAGCGTGCCCGTCACACCGTCACGGGCCCATTCCATGTCCATGGGTTGTCCGTAGTGGTCTTCGATAGTCACGGCTTGTCGCGCAAGCGAAAGGATTTCTGCGTCGCTTAACACAAAGCTCTGCCGTTCGGCTTTGGACGTGGGGACGTTTCGGGGTGTGCCATCGCGGTCATGGATCATCTTGATCTCTTTAGCGCCCAACCGTTTTTCAAGGATCGGGATGAGAGTTTGATTGTCCAAGAAAGGCTTGAAGACCTGATATTCGTCAGGATCAACGGCCCCTTGCACGACATTCTCACCCAAACCCCATGCTGCGTTGATCAGCACGGCATCCGGAAATCCGGATTCCGTATCGATCGAAAACATCACACCAGATCCGCCGGTATCGGCGCGCACCATTTGCTGGACGCCGACAGATAGGGCCACTTGGTCGTGCTCGAAGCCTTGGATCTGGCGATAGGAAATCGCGCGATCCGTGAAGAGGGACGCATAGCACCGCTTGCAGGCCTCCAGCAGTGCGGTCTCTCCGATCACATTCAGGAAAGTCTCTTGTTGGCCTGCAAAACTGGCATCCGGCAGGTCTTCCGCAGTTGCGCTTGAACGGACCGCAACAGGGATATCCTTTTCATTCAAAGCGGCTCCCAACGCACGGTATTGAGCGACAATGGCAGCGGCAGTTTGTTCGGGCCAATCGCCCCCAAGAATAAGTGTTCGGATACGTTTTCCTGCTTTTTGCAGGCTGAGTTTGTTGTCGGCCAACGCGCTAAGGT
Organism: uncultured Boseongicola sp.; assembly: GCA_905479635.1. GTDB lineage: Bacteria > Pseudomonadota > Alphaproteobacteria > Rhodobacterales > Rhodobacteraceae > Boseongicola. Next base: position 4,419 of record CAJQNG010000104.1, read on the forward strand.
GGAGCAAAATCTCGGCGTTCAGATTGTTTGATGAGACGAATTCGCGAAACGCGTCTGCGGTCGTCGCAAATCCGGGCGGCACCAATATGCCCTTGGGCGCAAGAGTACTGATCATCTCGCCCAGCGATGCGTTCTTACCGCCGACGAGGCCTACATCGCCGCGTTTCACATCAGAGAGATTTACAACGACAGGGGGAGTCTGGTCCATGATTTGCGTTCCTTATGACGAGTTTCGCATCAACAGTGACGCGGACTTGGCGGAACGACTTGAGCAAGATCAACGGGACCTGAAAATATCATGCCAAAACGATGGCAGCATGTGGTCTCTCGCAAAGAAGGAATGCCGCAGTAGATAATGTTGAACGCCTCCTCAAGAGTACCGTCGAGGAGCGAATTTATTTGTTCAACGCAAAGAGTGTGCTTGGCTGTCCGACTCAAAAGGAGCCGCAACGGTCATTCTACTTCCAGCTAAGGCTTTAGTTTCCGATCTGGTGGCGGCGCTGACGTCAGACAGGCCACGCGACCTGCACCGACTTGATAAACTGGACCCATCAGGGCACTTGTTTTGCCCCTGCCACAGTTGCGGGCGCTTGGGACGACTACACGACGTGGACTGGGTCTGTGGTCCGCGGCGACCATTTCCAACACCTCTCTCGAACGGGCCGCAGTGCCGACTAAGAGCCGTAAGTTTACAGTGGGCCAAGAGGCGACTTTGGGAGTGCTGCCGCAATACCTTGACCCGGTAGCAGACGATGCGGGCATGCTGCACGGCCGGGTCTCGCTCACCGAGCGCCTAGGCAGCGAAACAATTTTGGACGTGACCCTGCGCAGTGGTGATCAACTTATCGCGGCCTTGCCCGAAGACATGATCCTGACGCCGGGCACAAACGTGTCGTTTGATTTTGATCCCGATCGGGCCTATCTTTTCCCCGAAGTGGAATGACCAATCCGATCGTAATTCTGGATCCGCATTGTCGGACCACCAATAAGCTGTTTTCAAACGCGGTTATGGTGCGGCTGCGCCCTCTTTGCGATCTGCTGTGGGAGCGCTCTACCTTGCTATTGAGCTGGAGCGTTGCGAGAGTCCGTACATATCTGCATTGCTAGGATGTCAGCTATGTCTGATGACGTTTCGTTCACACTAACAAGTTACAATATTCGCAAAGCAATCGGGCGTGATGGCAAGCGGAATCCCGAACGGATTGTTGAAGTTCTGAACAATGCGGCGGCAGATATTGTCATCTTGCAGGAAGCGGATTTCAGATTTAAGGGCCGTCGCGCCATCTTCTCCGCTACGGAATTGTTTGACCGAACGGGACTCACCGTCATTGACGTTGCGCCAAAGTTTCCTGGGCTTGGCTGGCATGGCAACATGCTACTGGTACGCCCATGCGTCCGCGTAAGGTCAGTGTACCCTATTCCCCTTACAGGGCTGGAGCCGCGCGGCGCTGTCGCCTCCCAGCTTGAAATAGGTTCGCGGAAGTTGGACCTGATCCATGCACACCTGGGGCTGATGCCTCTTCAGCGCAGGCGCCAGGCGCAACTTTTGGCCAGGAGCATCAACCCTGCAGAAGCCACAGTGCTGGCGGGGGACCTTAACGCGGCTGGCAAGGCACCAAGCAGTCTTTCCCCCATCTACACCCGCCTGACCGAGGTTGTCCTCGGCCCCAGCTTTCCAACGTGGCGGCCGATGATCCGGTTTGATCGGATTTTTCACAACGGCACACTGCGATTGATGAGCGCGCAAGTCCACGATACCCCGCTGGCGCGCCAAGCGTCAGACCATTTGCCAGTCTCGGCGACATTCGCCTTTATCTAAAGCAGAGGCGATGCCAGTCGTGCCAGGCTGTCCCGAAACCGCAGCAAACGGCCGCGGGACCGATAGTCGGCTGTGTCAAACGCTACGCAGTTGGCAAGGTCAGCCCGAAATGCCGCAACAAGCTGGTGCGACACGTCTTGATCGTAGATCACAGCCGTGAGTTCGTAGTTGATGCTGAACGACCGGATATCCCAGTTTGCCGACCCAATTGAACTGATTTCGCCATCCACACAGATCGTTTCGGCGTGCAGATATCCCGACTTGGAATGGTGTACTTTGACCCCTCCGCACGCTGCATCCAAGGCATAGGTATTCGCAACCTAATAAGGCAGAAACTGACCAGGACCGTTGGGCGATATCAGCACCTGCACATCGATAGCCGATAGTGCCTTGAGCTTCAGTACTTCAGCCAAGGTCTCATCCAGAATAAAGAACAGCGATTGGATCAGGACCTGCGTCTTGGCAGAGACAATCAACTCGGAATAAAGCTGCCTGATCGTGGCGTATTCGCTGTTCGGTCCGGACAGGCAAATCTGGACGGCCAAGTAGGCAGCATGGTCGTCGTACGATACCGAGGGAAAAAGGGGAGCCAAGGAAGTCGGCGAAGCCGAGCAGAAGTCTGATCTGATGGAACTGCTTCGGTATCACTTCCGGATCGAGTTCATCGACCGGATCGACGAGATCCTCGTCTTTTATTCGCTGGATCGTTCGGAGATTCGCAAAATGGTTGAATTGCAACTGACCCGGGATGCCCGCACGGCGCTCAGTCAGGGGATTGAGTTGGATTACGACGAAAGCCTGGTCGATCACTTCGCTGCCGTTGGTTTTCAGGGGGAATACGGTGAGCGCGAACCGCGCCGCTTGATCCGGTCGGAGCTTGAAACCGAACTAGCCAGCGTCATGCTTGGCGGCACAGTCGGGGACGGTGACAAGGTAGTGCGTGACTTGGTTAACGAACAATCAGAAAGTCACTTTTGGAAAGCTGGAAGGTACTGAGGGCGAAGACCGCTTTCACAAAAGCAGGCTCTTGCCTGTCATCTCAGCGGGCTGGTCCAGCTCCATCAGTTCCAGGAGCGTTGGCGCGATGTCAGCGAGGCGCCCGTCGCGCAGTTGCGCCCCCTCAGGACCACCGATCAAAGCGACAGGAACGAGGTTCGTCGTATGTGCCGTGTGCGGCCCACCCGTTTTCGGGTCAATCATCGTTTCGCAATTGCCATGATCAGCGGTGATGATCATGGCGCCACCCGCCTGTTCCAGCGCGCTCATGACACGGCCCAGCCCCGCGTCCACTGCTTCGCAGGCTGCCATTGCCGCCTGCAGATCGCCAGTATGGCCGACCATGTCGGGGTTGGCGTAGTTGCACACGATCAAGTCGTAACCCTCTTCAATCGCCGCAACAAATCTATCGGTGACTTCGACTGACGACATCTCAGGTTGGAGGTCATATGTCGCGACCTTGGGAGATTTCGGCATGCTGCGGTCTTCACCGACCTCGGGCGTTTCTTTGCCACCATTGAGAAAGTAAGTGACGTGCGGGTATTTCTCTGTCTCGGCAACACGAAACTGGCGCAAACCTTGTTTGGCGACCCATTCGCCAAGTGTGTTACGGATCTCATCCTTAGGGAAGACCACACTACTATAGGCATCATGGGCGCTGGAATAGCTGACCATTCCCATAACGGCGGCAAAGGTTGGGCGACCGGTAATGTCGAAGTTGTCGAATTCTGGAGCCGCAATTGCGGCAATGATTTCGCGCGCACGATCAGCGCGGAGGTTGAGGCAAAAGAAACCATCGTTAGACGCTGCACCAGTGTAGTCACCGATGACTGTCGATAGAACGAATTCGTCAGTTTCGTCGCGGGAATAGGCAGCCTGAAGGGCATCTTTCGCCGTTTTGGCCGTTTTCACACCTTCGCCTGCGATCATCGCGGCATAGGCTTGGCTAACACGTTCCCATCGGTTGTCGCGGTCCATAGCAAAGTAGCGTCCGATCACGGTGCCAATCCGGGCGTTTTGCGGCAAAGCGGATTGTAGGTGGTCGATGAATGGTCCGGCAGATTGCGGCGGCACATCGCGCCCATCGGTAATCGCATGGACCACCACCGGTACGCCAGCCGCGGCAACAGCTTGGACGGCGGCCTCCAAATGGTCAGCCATGCCGTGGACGCCGCCGTCTGAAACGAGGCCCATAAGATGCGCAGTGCCACCGGATGCCTTCATCTTGTCGATGAATTCTGCAAATGCCGGCTGCTGGGCCAACGTTCCCTCGGCCACGGAGGTATCAACGCGGCCCAGCGTCATCATCACGACGCGACCTGCACCGATGTTGGTATGCCCGACTTCTGAATTGCCCATTTGTCCCTCTGGCAAGCCCACATCGGGGCCATGGGCGATCAGTTTGGCAGTTGGGCCCTTGGCCATGACAGCGTCAAAATTTGGAGTGTCCGCCAAAACTGGAGCATTTGCCTCGCGCGCGTCGCGCAGACCCCAGCCATCCAAGATACACAATACAACAGGCTTGGGTGCGGACATGGATGTCTCCTTCCGATGTTGCTGCCTTTTAACCGACATTCCTCTGAGCGGCTAACGCTGCTATTTTGGAAGTTGCCTCACTATGATCATGATTTTTGGCAGAGGCGAAAATCAGTGACGGGAGGGCAGCGATGTTCCCGATGCCTAGAGTAAAATTAGGAGATTTGGGGATATGCAGATTGATGTTTGTCAATCAGCGGGCGTTTAATTGTCACGACGAAAGCAGTCGACCTGAACTGGCCGTTGTCAACTTAGGGTTGCTCGACGTCCGTCAGTCGTAGCGCGCTGCAAGATGCGCATGGGACGGTATTTATCCGACCGCATGTGCGGCACGGTCAGTCACCGACTGAACAGAACCGGTAGTTCAGCGTCTCTCAAAAGTGCCTGGGTGACCGCCCCGTTGACGAAGTCATAGAACCGCGAATGCCCGAACGCGCCCGTTGCGATCAGATCGGCCCCCTGTTCGAAGGCATGTCTCAAAAGGACTGCCGAGACGTCGTTTCCTGAGCCATCCAGATGGCTGACGATCGCGCTTACACCGTGTCTATCAAACGCAGCCGCAAGATCGATGATCGCGTAATCCTCCATTTCGCGACCACCGCCGTGATCCACACGAACGATACTGACTTTGCTGTCATTGCTAAATAGGGTCAGGACATCGTGGGCGGCACGGGTTGCTTCGCGCGTATTGCTCCAGCCTAGTACAATATTGTCGCCGATCGTTGAGCCCTCATATCCAGGCGGCACGATGATCACCGGCCGACCGCTTTGGCGTATTACCTGCGCCTGCACGGTATCCTGATCCCATTGAGCGCTGTTTGCCTCATCTTTTGCCATGACAACAAGGTCAGCTGCACGGGCACAGTCGATAATGCGTGCAGAGGCGGTTGTGGACTCGGCTTTCAGCAGACGCCATTCGCTTGGGAAGTCCTCGTTCTCTGTGTATTTGCGAAAGATCGTTTCGATCTCCACGGCTTCCGCGTCTTGGCGGTGGTTAAAAGAAGAAAAGGAGGACCCGGGAAGGTGTAAGGCAATGCCCGGGTAGACCAGTATCGCTTCCAGCGTATGCAATCCAATCAAGTGCGCTTGCTGTGCCCTTGCAAGCGGTACGGCCGCTTTCATCACAGCTTCCGCAGTTTCACGATACGTGAGGCAAACTAGAAGTGTTTTCAGAGCCATTTTCTGTTCCTTCCTATGACAAATGGACTGCTTATCGCAGCCCAGTTTCTCCTAAATCTTGAAAATCTCGATTCTTCGAACATCGCTTTTTGCTCGGCAGGCTTGGCGATCGTGAGTTTCAAGACGCCATCGGCAAACACAACATCGACCGCGTCAGCATCTGGCATGAACCCGAGAGGGATTTGTCGACCGAAGCTCCCGTAACGCCGCTCAACAACATGAAAGTCCTTCATGGTCTTTTCGTGATCGCTCGACTTTTCGCCCTTTATCAACAGGGCGCCTTGAGAGATCGAAATATCCAGATCCTCTTCTTTGATGACTGGTAATTCTGCTGTGACTTCAATTTCACCATCGGTCTCGGCGATGTCGAGCGCGGGAAAAGATGTGACGCCCCAGGAGTCAAGAAAGTCACTGACTTCCGCAAGTTGACGTCCGTGGAGTTTGTCCAGAAATGCGTTCATCTCTTGATGCATCGCTTGTAAGAACGGCTGCGCGCTACGGTCGGTCATCGGACGGGGGACTTGGCTCTGTGATATACGAAACTCTTTCGTGTGGTTGGATTGGGTGATGACGAGATTTTACCAAATCAAATCGGGCTACCGATTGATCGCGATCAAAAGTTAGCGACCTCATTCATAGTAGGCAGGTTTTGACTTCTGAAAGGAAAGCGCCGTGAAGCTGACCGCCTTAGGACTATTCTTGCTTTTGACAGCAATTTCATTGCCCGTCGCCGCCGCGGAGATGATATTACGCAACGGCGGCGATACGTTCCTAGGCGGTGAAACACTGCTGAGCGATATCGACACCGCAGGCGATACATTCGTTGCAGGGCAATCAGCCAAGCTTGGGGGAACGACCCTGGGCGATTTGCATGCTGCCGGTTTCACAATATTTGTCAGCGTCAGTGTAGCGCAGGACCTCTATGCTGCAGGTGCAACAGTAGATATAGCCTCGACGGTCGCCGGAGATACTACGGCAGTTGGCTTTACGGTTCGAACCACGCCTAGCGCCGAGACCGCAGGGAATGTCCGCCTACTTGGCAATAGCGTGACGATCGAAGGTCCGGTCAAAGGGGCGCTTTCGGTCATGGCACGCAGTGTCATTCTGAATGCCCCCATCGAAGGTGACGTCCGGATTGCGGCCCGTTCGTTGCAATTTGGAGAGAATGCATCGGTCGGCGGCACCCTTTCCTACAGCACCAACAACCGCGTTGCGGTTCCCGAAAGTGTGGCGTCCGCAGACCGTGTTCAGTATTCAAAGCTCGACATTGATGCGGATTGGGACGAGTTCCGCGAGGCATGGCCAGGCGCAGATATACCAGCTTTTCCGACGTTTGCGTCTGTTCTGGGCGCCTTTCTGATCTCACTTCTATTCTTTCTGGTTCTTGGTGCACTTGCGCTTGGTTTCGCGCCAAAGCAGCTTGAGCGCATGCGCTCGGGGATCGCCGCAGCGCCCGGTCGTTCGATGTTACTGGGGGTTATCGGGCTGTCACTTCTGTTCGGACTGGTGCCGATAACGGCTTTGACCATTGTTGGATTGCCATTTGTTCCGATCGTTTTGCTAGTGATTGTGGTGACATGGACGCTTGGATATGCGCTTGCCGGCTACACTGTCGCAATGTTGGCTTGGGACGCGTTGGGTGGGGCAAAGGATCCAGGTGGTCTGATCAGACTCCTCCTACTCGCGGCCGCTGTAACTGTAGTTGCGCTTCTGAACTTTATCCCGTTCATCGGCTGGGTCGCCAACTTTACATTGGTTCTGATCGGAATCGGTGCCTTTGCGCGCTGCGTATTTGCAAGCTTCGTGGCCGATCCTGATCCAGCTTACGACGTCGATATGAAACCAATCGAAGATTGAAACCATCACGAAGGGAAACCGCATGTCTGCGCAAGGCCTTGAGGTAATAGATCACACCGTGCAACTGACACACGAATGGATCAACGAATTGAGCGAACGATTGGGGTGGGCATCCAAACGCAGTGCCCTAAGGTTAATGCGGACCGTATTTCACCAGATACGGGATCGCCTGTCGACAGACGAACTGGCACAGTTTTCGGCTCAGCTTCCGTTGCTGCTTCGTGGTATGCTGTTTGAGGGATGGGTACCGACGAGGTCGAAGGTCGCGGCCCGCAGATTGGAAGATTTCGCAGCAGAGATCGCAGGAAAAATGGGCGACGATGCGGAATACAGCGGCGTCGAAGACACACGCTATGTCTTCGAGCTTTTGAACAACCGGATCGGTCGTGGTGAAGTTGACGATATTAGAGCGTGTCTGTCCGAACACTTGCGCGCTCTTTGGCCCAAGCCTTGACGGCGGTGCGGGTTTCGCCGTGCTCTGGAGCCGCTGGCCGAGATATCTTCAGCCCCGATCTCTGTTAGCGATCGCATGGAGCGCGTCAGGTCGTAAAACAACCACTGTGTGTGCCCCATCAAGTGCGATGACTTGGCTCTTGCGAAACAGGCTGATTGTTCGGCTGACGGTCTCGGTCGTGAGGCCCAGGAAGTCGGCGATGTCAGCACGGCTCATAGACAGCGGAAATTGCCTATAGTTACCAACAGGCTCACCAAGTCGCTGCGCCATTGTTTCGAGGAATGAAGCGACCTTTTCTGAAGCGGATTTTCGACCAAGCATCACAAAGTGATCTTGCATCGCGGCGATCTCTCGTAGTGCAGCTTGAACGAATGCCTTGTGAAGGACAGGATCTCCGGTCCCGCTTTCAAGAGAGGAAAACTGGTACGGCTCCAACTGAACCGTCGTCAAGGCCTCGCAATCTGTGTGATGACGCCCATGGCTCGGGAAGCCAACCATGTCACCTGGAAACCCGAAAGCAATGATCTGCCGACGCCCGTCCTCCAGCAAACGTGTCAGCTTGACGGCGCCGGACACGACAACATAGATACGGTCGACCTTATCACCCTCGCGGAAGACATGTTTCCCACACGCCGCTCTGATCGGCCGCAGGTGCGATATCGTCTCCGTAGTTTGCTCGTAAAACGCTTGGTCTTTGTGTTCGTTTGAAATGGTGACATACATGACAGACCCCTTTTTGTCAGGGGATCATCGGCACGTTTCGTCACAGCATTATCTTCAACAGTGTCACAAATTGTATTTTTATGTATGTGGGGTTTGGGAGTATCGGATGAACCACCATCTGGTGATCATCATCAAAGGGTAGACATAGCTATCGGAAACGCTCCGCTCAGTATTCTTGTTGTCGACGACGACGAAAAATACGAGCGCTTCTTCGGAATGTATTCGAGGATGCGGGTTTTGCCGTGCAAGAGGCGGCAACCGCGGCGGAAGTAGTCTCCTTCCTGAAACGCGAACCTCCCGACCTGATCACCCTCGATCTTCAACTTGGTTTTGAGGATGGGCTTGATGTGGCGCGCGTAATCCGTGACGTTTCTTCTGTTCCCATTGTTATGGTCACCGGACGCGATGACGTCGTGGACCGGGTCGTCGGTTTGGTACTTGGCGCGGATGACTACATCACAAGGCCCTTTCACATTCATGAGATCTTGGCGCGTGTGCGTTCTGTCATTCGCAGGTCATCCGGGCAAATCGTCTATACGCAAGTCCCAGTGAGCGCAGCGGCGGTCGAGACGACACAATCGCCGACGTACGAGTTCGACGGCCTGAGAATTATTCCGGAGCGTTTCGAGCTTTCTGACAGGACGGGAAAGCTTTGCGATCTGACGAGCGGTGATTTCCGCTTGCTGCAAGTGTTCCTTGAGAACGCAAAACGGATCATGTCGCGCGATCGATTGATGGATCTGACAGGCGGTGTTGGATAGAATCCACTGGACCGGACTGTTGACAACCAAGTCGCGCGGCTACGAAAAAAAGCCGAACGCGACCCAGCAAACCCAACGTTGATCAAAACAGTTCGCGGTGTGGGGTACAGCTTTGCCTGTGACGTGACGCGGGCTCAGTCGGGTTTATCGTCCAAAAGCGTTTGAATGCGTGTGGCGAGGTGGCTTTGGCGATAAGGCTTTTGAAGTATGTCGTAGTCCGCTTCCTGCGGAATTTTCTTGCTAAAAACATCGCTGGCGTAGCCTGACGTCAGCAATACTTTCACTCGCGGAAATTCTTCAAAAATTTTGGCGGCCAAATCGAAGCCGTTCATCTTTCCTGGCATGATCACGTCGGTAAAAACCAGATCGACAGGCGTGCCGCTCTTGAGCATTTCGTAGGCGTTGTCCGCTGTCTCTGCGGACATTATCCGATACCCCAGCGCGGTCAGGCGTTCGAGTGAGTTTTTTCTTACTTTCGCGTTGTCTTCGACCACAAGAATACAAGGAGTGTAGCCGCGGGGCGGTATGTTCGCGATGGGCGGCGGCGGGGCTTCCAGGACGTCGGCGCCTGAAAGAATGGCGGGAAAATATAGGCCAAAGCTCGTTCCATAGCCAACTTCGCTGTAAAGCGTGATGTGGCCACCCGATTGGCGCACAAATCCATAAACCATCGCAAGACCCAAGCCAGTGCCGTGGGACTCGGCCTTCGTGGTGAAAAACGGCTCGAATGCTCGTTTCTGAGCATCTTCGGTCATCCCGTGGCCGTCGTCGGTGAACAAAATGCGGACGTAGTGGCCCGGGGAGACATCTGCTTCCTGAGCCATATAGCTGTCGTCGATGATGATGTCCGAGACCGATATGAGCAGTTCACCACCCTCTGGCATTGCGTCACGGGAATTCAGCGCAAGGTTGACCAAGGCGGTCTCAAGCTGCACCGGATCGACAAGAGCGAGGCTTGCATCTGCCGTGAACTCAGTTGCGATAGCGTATTTTGATCCAAGTATGCGTTCCAGCAACGTCATCGCAGCTCGGCAGATTTCGGACAGGTCCGATGGGGCAGGTTTAAGGTTTACTTGTCGCGCAAACACCATCAGGCGCGACGTTAACGCGGCGGCCATCTCTGCCGCATGCAAGGCCTCCCTGCTTAATGCCAGCTGGCGATCGTTGTCCAAATTCATCTCAAGAAGTTCGAGATTTCCGATAATGACTGTGAGAAGGTTATTGAAATCATGGGAAATACCACCGGTCATCTGCCCGATCGCATCCATCCTTTGTGACCGTGATAAAGCGGCTTCGCTTGTTACGCGGCGCGTGTCATCGTGTAAGATTGCGACAAAGATCTGTGAGTCATCTTCTCGTGCCTCCCCCACAGAGAGTAGAACTGGGAAGACCTGACCATTTTTGCGCCTGCCTTCAACTTGACGGCCGCTTCCAATGATCTGCTTTTCACCGGTCTGGATGTAGCGTGTCATGAAGCTGTCGTGACGACGCGCCATTTCGTCAGGCATGATGACCTTGACGTCGCGGCCAATCAATTCACCCTCGTCGAATCCAAAGAGGTATTCGGCGGCCGGGCTGGCCCGCAAAATGTTACCTGTGGCATCAGATACGATAATTGCATCGACGGCGGTGGTCATTATGGCGCGCAGGATGGCACTATCGTGGTCGCGATGGGACATGCGGACACACTCCTTCACGCCCTATCTGGCCGCGCTTGGGCGCATGGCGCAAGGGGTCTCCGCTTAGTTTATAGGTTTTCTGGCTGTGATTCTTGGGTGAATAAAGCGGCAAGAGCGACAAATCGGGTCAGGTCGGTAAGTGAAATGACGCCATCCAACCCATGACCCCTTGCGACGGGAAACTTGCGCTGATGCAAGGTACCAATCAATTTAAGCAGATCGGTGATCTTCATATCCAGAGCGATAAGCGTTTCCTTGGTTAGGTGTTCCATCCCGGACGATCACATAGACCCTCGCCGCTCTGCGTTTTTCATGGCAAGATCGGTTTTAGGTGACATCCGGGAGGGCGTTTAATGCTGATCCATCTTCATAGCCAGGCGACGACGACACCCAAAGTGCGGGCGGAAATTCAAGCGAGTGACGAGCCTGCTTGGGTTCTGGCGGAGCGGTACGGCACAACCGAACAGACAGTGTGGAAGTGGCGCAAGCGCGATAGTGTAAATGACCGCAGCCACATAGCGCACCGGCTGCAAACAACGCTCACGCCTGCGCAAGAGGCCGTTGCAGTGGCCCTGCGCAAGACGCTGCTAGTCTCGCTGGATGACCTGCTGGCGGTGGTGCGGGAGTTTCTGAACCCGGATGTCTCGCGCTCAGGGCTGGATCGGTGTCTGCGGCGGCATGGCGTGGGCAATCTGCGCGATTTGAAAGCAAAGGTGGCACGGCCCAAGCACAGCGGGTTCAAGGCATACGAACCCGGGTATATCCACATCGACGTGAAGTATCTGCCGCAAATGGCTGATCAAACTTCCCGCCGGTATCTGTTTGTTGCAATTGATCGGGCTACACGCTGGGTTTTTATCCGCATCTACAGCAGCAAGACAGCGGCCAACGCGCGCCGTTTTCTGCGTGATCTAGAGCGGGCTTGCCCACTGCGCATCCGAACCATCCTGACCGACAACG
>CAJQNG010000105.1 GCA_905479635.1 uncultured Boseongicola sp.
TTGAGGCTTGCTTATGTGTTTTACGTTACCCCGAAGTTCAACAGCTGAAAGTGTAATCTGCCATCCAGCACTCAGACCACCGATTCTGAGAGGATAGGATTTTCCCTGAAAGATCAGAGTTCCTTTGCCGCCTGATCCACCAATTATGAATGCGGCTTTCAGAAGTTTCATAGAAATCTTGCCGTTTCCGGCATATGCAACATTCGTGGTTGCAAACATGCTGGCTACCAAAATAAGCAAACTGGCTGCGGCGATCATCTTTTGTCGTAACATGTTGCATCCTCTCAATTGATCGTATGAAACTCCCAAATGCAAATGGCCGGTCACCATTCGATCCGGAAACTCCTGTTCTTCCAAACATGCAGGTAATATTGCTTGCGGTGCCATGTTGCGCATCCCGCGAAATCCGGTAAAAACACGGCAGAAAACAAGGGTATCGGCAGATTTAATGCGGCGCCAGAGGAACTTTCTTGGCGTCATCGTTCGCGCCACCTAGTGTGAGCGGATGACAAATTACTCTCCATTTCGGTACTTCAAGACCAGTCCAGAAATCATCCGTCTTGCGGTGATGATGTATGTCCGTTTTCCGCTTTCGCTTCGAAATGTTGAGGATTTGCTGCACGAGCGTGGCATCGATATCAGCCACGAGACGGTTCGATTTTGGTGGAACAGGTTTGGTCCGATGTTCGCCGCTGAAATTCGTAAAAGGCGCGTCCATCAGTTGCGGGCATATTCAAACTGGCAATGGCACCTGGACGAGGTCTTCGTGAAGATCAACGGCGAGACGCATTATCTTTGGCGAGCCGTTGATCACGGAGGCGAGGTGCTGGAAAGCTATGTGACTAAGCGCCGTGATCGCAAAGCAGCTTTGAAATTCCTTAGGAAAACCATGAGAAGATATGGCCAACCGCAGGTGATTGTGACGGATAAATTGCGTTCATATGGCGCTGCGATGAAGCAGATTGGCAATGCAGACAAACGGGAAACGGGACGCTGGCTCAACAATCGGGCCGAGAATTCACACCCGCTGCCTGACAGTGGTTTGCTTGCAAACCATGAAAAGGAGCCGTTTCGACGACGAGAACGGGCGATGCTTCGGCTCCGGCGCATGCGAAGTTTGCAAAAATTCGTCTCCGTCCACGCCTTGGTCCACAACCATTTCAACCAGGAACGCCACCTTTACTCACGCGCCAATTTCAAGCTTAACCGCGCGGCCGCTCTCTCCGAATGGCGTCAACTCGGTGCGGCATAAAGGGCAGCTTCATTGTCCTTGCAGAGACTGGTTCGCATTCGTCTGACAGCACCATGGGCAACGCTTGAGGAAATCGCGGATGGTATCCTTTATCTCGCCTCTGACCTGTCATCCTTCATGACCGGCCATGCGCTTGTGATCGACGGTGGTGAGAGCATCTATTGAATTTGGGCTTGCAGGTGTCATGGGGGCGCGCGACCTTGCGGATGCCCCTGTTTTCGAGAATTGAAGCCCTCGAATTCAGTCGGGCCATGCTTGTGAAATGTGGTCTTGTCTGGCTGTAGGTGCTAAAGTGAAAATTGGAAGTGGCGTGCCGGGACAGCCCTGTTGGCGGGGATGCTGTTGATGGTCGCGCGCTGTGTTCTTTTGCACAAACATATTCAATCGGATTTGGAATGTGGTGATGACAATGCGATACGAAAAACCTGCGACGGCACAAGAGGCCGCAAGCATTCTGGCAAACGAGCCGGGCGTTGCCCGCGTGTTGTCTGGCGGGACTGACGTTCTGGTCCAGCTTAGGGCCGGTATGATAGAGCTGGACCTGATCGTCGACATCAAGAACCTTGATCAGATCAAAGACATTACCTCCGAGGATGGGGGTTTCAGGATCGGCGCAGCCGTTTCCGGCGCCTCGCTTGGTGAGCACGCGGGCGTTGTCGCCCTTTGGCCGGGTGTTATTGAAGCCTTCGAATTGATCGGCTCGACGCAGGTGCAGGGGCGTGCCACGATGGCCGGAAACCTGTGCAATGGATCGCCCGCCGCAGACAGCGTTCCGGCCATGGCCGCTGCGAATGCAACGGCGCGCATCGTGGGGCCGGACGGGGAACGGGACTGTTCGGTCCAGGATATACCGGTGTCACCTGGTCGGACCTCTCTCACAAAGGGCGAGATCGTAACCTCGATCTTTTTGCCAGCACGTCCCGAACGCGCCGCGGACGCCTACCTGCGGTTCACACCCCGCACCGAAATGGACATTGCGGTGGCGTCCGCCGCTGTCAGTTTGGAGCTTGACGCGGGCGGCACATGCACAGCGGCACGTATCGCCCTTGGGGCGATCGCGCCGACCGTCGTGTTGGTCGATGCCGCGTCCAAATGTATCATCGGAACAAAGCTAGATGCGGCCGCACTAGAGGCCATGTCGACGGCTTGTTCCGCCGCGTGCAATCCGATTGATGACAAGCGCGGAACCATTGAGTTCCGCACCCAGGTCGTTGGCGTTTTGGCCAAACGCGCCGCGTTGATTGCCTATAAGCGTGCAGGAGGCCGCACATGAGAAATCTCCACATTTCCACCTCGGTGAACGGTGACCAAACCGAATTTGTCTGTGCGCCGGACGAGACGTTGCTGGATGTGCTGCGCAACCGCCTTGGGCTTACCGGTGCAAAAGAGGGGTGCGGGACAGGCGATTGCGGTGCCTGCAGCGTGACCCTCAATGGGCGCCTTGTCTGTTCGTGTCTGGTGCTTGGAGTTGAGGCCGAAGGCGCTGAAATCGGCACGGTTGAGGGGTTGGCAATGGGGGATCACCTGCATCCGTTGCAGCGCAACTTCATTGACCATGCCGCCTTGCAGTGCGGCATCTGCACCCCCGGCATTCTGGTTGCGGCGAAGGCCCTGCTGGAAAAAAATCCAAACCCGACCGATGAAGAGATCAGGTATTGGCTGGCGGGAAACCTGTGCCGCTGCACCGGCTATGACAAGATCATAAAAGCCGTGCAGATCGCAGCTGCCGAAATGAGGGGTGCATAAAATGGCTTTGGATTCAAAGATGAATCGAGTTTTCAAAGTTGTTGGAACCCGCCCTCCACGCCCCGATGGCGTCGAAAAGGTCACAGGACGCGCGATGTACGGCGCCGATGCCACAGCGCCCGGTATGTTGGTCGGGCGCATCCTGCGCAGCCCGCATGCCCATGCCATTATAAAGTCCATAGATGTCTCTGCAGCCGAGGCCCTGAAAGGGGTCAAAGCCGTCGTGACCGCCGCAGATTTTGGTGTGCCGGACGATCTTTCAATTCGTGACGTGCAGGACAATTGCATGGCGCAGGGAAAGGCGCTGTATCACGGTCACGCCGTGGCTGCTGTCGCGGCTAATACTGCGGCCATTGCCAGTCAGGCCCTAAAGTTGATCAAGGTGAGATATGAGGTCTTACCCCATGTCACCGACGTTGACGAGGCGATGCGTCCGGGCGCGCCGATTGTTCAGGAAGCGCGCGCTTTGGAAAACGTCGCTGCCGGATTTTCGGAAAATGTGACCAGCCAGTGCGAGTTCGGGCATGGCGATCTGGAGGTAGGCTTTGCCAAGGCTGATAAGGTCATTGAGCGAAGCTTTACCACGGCCGCGACACATCAAGGATATATCGAACCACATGCCTGCCTCGCGTCGATGTCGCCGGACGGGAAGGGCGATTTGTGGTGCTGCACGCAGGGCCAGTTCCAAGTCCGCACCCTGTGCGCCGAAATCATGGGAATGGATGCCAGCCAGTTGCGGGTGACGGCCTCGGAAATTGGCGGCGGATTTGGCGGCAAGACAACCGTATTCATCGAACCAGTTGCCCTTGCCCTGTCCCGCAAATCAGGGCGCCCGGTGAAGATCGTGATGACCCGCGACGAAGTGTTCAAGGCAACAGGTCCAACGGTGTCTTCCTCGATGGATGTCAAGATCGGCATGACCAATGATGGTCGCATCACGGCCGCTCAGGCCCAACTGCGCTATCAGGGCGGGGCATTCCCGTGCGGTACGGTCGAGATGGGGGCGCAAAGCGCATTTGCCTGCTACAATCTGGATGCGGTTCATACTGTGGGTTGGAATGTGCTGACCAATCGCCCGAAAGAGGCGGCCTACCGCGCGCCCGGTGCGCCGATGGCGATCTATGCTGTCGAAAGCGTTGTGGACGAGCTGTGCCAGGAACTTGGCCTTGATCCGCTGAACGTCCGGCTGAAGAATGCCTCCACCAAAGGCACAAAGTCATCCTACGGGCCGACCTTTGATGACATCGGTCTGCGTGCGACGTTGGAGGCGGCAAAGGCGCATCCGCACTGCTCCGCGCCCCTTGGCCCAAATCAGGGACGGGGCCTGTCCTGCGGGTTCTGGTTCAATTTTGGCGGCAACACCTGCGTGTCATTGAACATCAATACTGACGGCACCGTGGGGATTACCGAAGGCAATCCGGATATCGGAGGCTCTCGGGCGGCGATCAGCCAGATGGCGGCGGAAGAGCTTGGCGTTCCCTACGACAAGGTCAGGACGATCATCGCCGACACCAATTCGCTGGGCTACAATGACGTAACCGATGGGAGCCGCGTGACCTTTTCAGTCGGTCTTGCTACGATTGAGGCGGCGCGGAATGCGATCAAGGTGATGTGCGGACGGGTTGCCAAAATTTGGGGCATAGATGAAGACGCCGTGATTTGGGAAGATGGATGCGCCAAACCATCCGGCGCGAACGCGGGCGATTTTACCCCTATGTCGATCGAGGAGATCGCGGCAATTTCCTCAAATACCGGTGGACCGATTGCTGGCCATTTTGAGGTCAACGCGGACGGGGCTGGTGTAAGTTTCGGTGTGCATCTTGCCGATGTCGAGGTCGATCCGGAAACCGGTGCGACCAAGATCCTGCGCTACACGGTATTTCAGGATGCCGGAAAGGCCGTGCATCCCGACTATGTCGAGGGCCAGATGCAAGGCGGTGCCGTTCAGGGGATCGGCTGGGCGCTGAACGAGGAATATATCTACGGAAAAGATGGATTACTGCAGAACGCGGGCTTTCTTGATTACCGTGTTCCCGTTGCCTCGGATCTGCCCAACATCGAAACCGTCATCCTGGAAATCCCGAACCCAGGCCATCCCTATGGCGTGCGCGGGGTCGGAGAGACGCCCATCGTGCCGCCTTTGGCCACATTGTCAAACGCAGTCGCACGCGCCATCGGGATCCGCTTGTTCGAACTGCCGATGTCCCCGCCAAAGCTGCTCAAGGCAATCCGGCAAAAGGGATAGGCATGGTCAAGGTGACGATCTGGGGCTCCTTGCGGTCTGCGACAGATGGACAGGTTGAAGTCGAAGTTGATGCGCGCAATTTCAAGGAATTGCTGGATCGTCTGGCGACCGAATACCCGGGCCTGAAACCGCAAATCGAGCGCGGTGTGTCGCTGGCTTTGGATGGCAAAATCTACCGCGAGGCATGGTTTACTGAAATCGGGCCAAAGAGCGAAGTCGTCCTGATGCCCTATATGACAGGCGGGTGACAGTCGGCGATTTTTCTGTGAGGCACATTTGTTTCGGACTAATCGCAGCACGTCTGGTCGTTTGAAGACCTCAGAAAGGTCTTGTAAGAAGAAACCGGCTTGAGCCGGGAAGGGCGGTTGCTTAATCTCGGTGGATGAGAAAGCCCAGCCCATTTCGATACTTTCGATCCAGTCATGAGAGCTTTCGCCTAAAGCGTTTCGGTTTTAACCTGAGGCATATCCGGCATCCTTGAAGTCATTCCAGCACTCTTGAGGGTCATATAGGTCGCTGACTTTTCCAACGGCTTCGAAGACGTCGGTGAAGGTTCTTGCACCAATGCGTCGCAAGTGGGCTTTCAGTTTGGAGAAGGCCTGCTCGATTGGGTTCAGGTCGGGCGAGTATGGCGGTAGGAAGAGGGACCAGCATCCATGCGCGCGCAGGGCCTCTGACGCTTCCTTGTTTTGTGGGTGGCCAGGTTGTCCGGTATGGCCACGGTACCGGGTTCGATCTCCGGCACCAGCACTTCGCGCACGTAGGCGGCAAATGCCGGACCATCCATTGCGCCCTTTATGACCCATGGCGCGATCAAGGCGTCCTGGGTCAATCCGGCGATCAGCGTTTGTGTCGCCCAACTGCCAACGGGCGCACCCATATTCAGTCGCTGGCCGCAAACGATCGGTCTCGTAGGCGGGTTAGGTTGGTCTTCACAGCCGTTTCGTCCGCTGCCTGATAGGCGATTGCACAGCAATCTGCCGAGAAGGAATAAACACAACACGTTCAGGCTGACGCCCAATAGCTGGCAGCCGATGGACAAACTAGTCGGCACGCTGACGCCTTACATTGGCGCGGCGGCGCTCGGACGCAACCAACGACTTTTTTTGTACGTGAATCCGAGCCGGGACAGCAGATCCGCGATAGATGAGTGGTGGATCTGTACACCCTCTGCATCAGCCAGTGCATCGCGAAGTTCAAAGAGCGTAATGTCTGGGTCCTGCATGATCAGCTCTTCGAAGAATGCCCGGTGGGGTGCTAACTTGCCGCTCCCCGGCGGGCGTCCCTGAGATGCAGGCAAGGCATTCCCTCTCATCCTGACCGATGTGCCCAACGCGCCCCCGTCGCTGGCGAAAGCTTCAAACGCAACGCCGCCGCACGCCCGCTTAACCCTTCTTCAATGTATCGCTGAAACCGTGCCCGAAGCGCATCCGGCAAAGGTGCTGGCATGATCCGTCCTACCAAACAGGATGAATCACAAACTGACCTACATGGGAATCCCCCGATTCAGGTTTTCCCGAAACGCTATAGCCGGCATATTCTACGTCAAATTTCTTTTTTTCTCCGGCATGTCAAAGATCTGCTGCGCGAGTATGGTAACGATATCAGACGTGAGCCCGTTCGCTTCTGGTGGAGAAGATTTGGTGGCATTGTTAGACTAAATTTGATTGCTATACTTTTTCGAGGACGCCGCATGGTTTCTATTGGTGAGATTAATGAAGGCCATCCAAGCATAGAGATCTTTCCTATAAGTTCAAAAATTGAAGTGGGATCGGTCGCCTAACAAGTCTAATCTGACGTTACCCACGATCGGACCGGAATGATTATCGCAGGTATTCTCCTTGCCGGAGGGCAGTCAGAACGTTTCGGGCGAACCGACAAACTTCTCGCGCCCTTCCTAGGCAAGCCGCTTGTCACCCATGCTGCTGGCGCCTTAACGGCGTGCAAATTCGATTTATTAATCGCTGTTACAGCAAGTCAACAGGTCGCTGAAAGGCTTTCTGGATTTCAGATTACCGCTCCGCCGACGCAGTCGCACACGCAGTCTGATAGTCTGCGGGCAGGCCTTCGCCTCGCCGAACGCCTGGGCGCTGACCGGGCGGTTGTCGTTCTTGGTGATATGCCCAATGTCACAACAGTTTTAATTCAAGAGGTAACGGCGCGATGCCGCGCGGGAACTCCATCTGCTGCTTTTGACGGGAGACGCTCTATGCCGCCCGCGTGTTTCCCCCGGGAAAGCTTCTCAGCCATCCAAGGCCTCGCTGGCGACCAAGGTGCGCGCACTTTCTTTCGTGGTCTTTCGGTCGATGCACTTGTCCAAGCTCCGGACGGCGAGCTTATTGATGTGGACACACCAGATGATATTACCAAGGCAGCGAAAGCCCGTGGGGGCTAGGTTGCGAAGGCATTGCGGAGATGTAGTGCCTGAAGCTTGGACATGTTCCTGCAACAGGTTTTCCACCGATTTCTCGGTTTCTTGAGTGCGTTTTGCATCTGTCGAGCGACGTTATCAGTCGTGTCGAACCTAACGGCGTTCCTAGACACAGCTCTGAAATCCTTTTACGATGCGGTATCACCTGTTTACTTAACAGAAATTTGCCTTTGAGCGATGGCAATCAGGCAAGATAACCCATGAATTCTCTTCTCCCAGCAGCCTCCGGGCTTGATCCAATTGAGGCTATTGCGACAAACCGCGACGACGCTGTACTTGCCGTCATCACTGGCGTGGAGGGGCCGTCCTACCGGGCGGTTGGCGCAGCAATGGCCATTTGGGCGGATGGTTCACGTTTGGGTGCTTTGTCATCGGGCTGCATTGAGGCAGACCTTGCCTTGCATGCTGCTCAAGTTCTGGCAACAGGCAAGCCTAAAACCCTACGGTATGGGCGCGGCTCGCCTTTTATCGATATTCAGCTGCCATGTGGTGGGGGGCTTGATATCCTTTTGCTGCCGCGGCCGGATCGCCGGGTCTTTCTTGAATTGACAAAGCGGCGTGCTGCCAGACAGTTGTGTACGATCGGGATAGACATCTACTCTGGTGCCCTCACGTTGTTAGATGATGGAACAACCGGTTTGATCGGCTCGAAGTTCGTTGTGCAATTCGCTCCCAAAGTGCGGTTTCTGGTCTTTGGTAAAGGGCCAGAAGCTTGCACGTTTTCAGCTCTTGTCCAATCCATCGGATATCCAAATCTTCTTCTCTCACCTGATAAAGAGACATTAGAAATTGGGGCGGCTTCAGGCTGCGATGTCCAGCATTTGCGCCAACCTGAATTCCCGGCAGATTTGATTACCGATCAATGGACGGCCATCGTTCTTTTCTTTCATGATCACGAATGGGAACCGCCTATCCTGTTTGGGGCACTCGGCGGACCCGCCTTTTATGTAGGAGCACAAGGAAGCGCGCGCGCCCGTGATGTACGGTTGCTTGAGCTTGAAGCGATGGGGGTTGCGCGGGATGATCTCGCACGCGTGCATGGTCCGGTTGGTTTGATCCGCTCTGCGCGCGATCCTGCCACATTGTCCGTATCGGTCCTTGCGGAAGTTTTGGACATTGCGACATCAGTGCCATCTACGGGTGCCGACAGGTCGGGGTGGGATTGAAACCGTCAATGTGATTTTTTCCAAGCGCCTCCTTCAGCAGCTCGTTCTGCATGCGCATCTCAGCATACATCTTCTTCAGGCGGCGGTTCTGATCCGCCATGTCCTTCATCGCTGCAATCAAAGAGGCGTCTATTACGCGGCAGGCGATTGCGCAGCAATCTGCCGAGAGGGTATGCCGCTAAATTTGGCGCGCCACTTGTAGAAACTTGCACTGCTCATCCCATGCTCCGGGCAAAGCTCTGAGACCGGTACACCGCCCTCAGCCTGTTTCAAAATGCTCATGATCTGTGCGTCGCTATATCGTGCTGTCTTCATCAAAAATATTATCAGATATCCTGCCGAGAAAATTCGACTTTTGACCACTAATTTTAGGGAGATTACCGATCGAATGCGGTCGGGGACACACTGGCAGTGGCATCTGGATGAGGTATTCGTGAAGATCAACGGCGAGACGCATTATCCTTGGCGGGCCGTGGATCATGGAGGTGAGGTGCTGAAGAGCTTTGTCACAAAGCATCGTGATCGCAAGGCAGCATTGAAATTTCTTAGAAAACCAATGAAACGTCATGGTCGCCCACATATATTCGTCACCGACAAGTTACGTTCCTACGGCGCAGCGATGAAGGTCGCCAATGTCGACAAACAGGACACCGGCCGCTGGCTCAACAATCGAGCCGAGAATTCACATCTGCCGTTTCGACGACGAGAGAGTGCGATGCTCCGTTTCAGACGAATGCGAGGTTTGCAGAAATTCGCCGCCGTCCATGCCTCGATTCACAACCTGTTCAATTCGGAAAGAAGCCTTCACTTACGATCAAATTTCAAACTCAACCGCGCCGCCGCTCTTGCTGAATGTCGCGGCCTTTGCGCGGCATAAGGGGAAGCTTCACTGGCCTGGTAGAGACTTGGTCGAATTCTCCACAGCTTTTTTCAGTGTATCAAAGGTCGGGTTGACAGCCACAGATCAGCTCCTCGCGTTCGTATGTGCGTCCCCGGGTGCCGGGGACGCTGTCATTTTTACGCCAAGCTTACTCGAAGTTGTACGGCGCGCCGGCCTGATTGATAACGCTGTTGTACTCTTTGAAGACATTGACGATCTTCTGGTGCACCTCGCCTTCCTGAGCCACTTCTTCCCAGAACACCTTGGCAGCGTTCTCAACCTCGGCCCACTCACCGGCAGGTACAGAGCGCAATTGCAGCTTGTCACCGTTGGCGCGTAGAGCCGCTTCGCCGCCCCAATACCACTGGTTGCGGTATGTGTGGCCAGCCTCAGTCGCAGCCATTACGACCGACTTCAGGTTATCGGGAAGGTCGGCCCAGCGTTCTTCGTTGACAAACCACGAGCCGATCCAAGCACCCGAGATGTTGTTGGTGAGGAAGTAGTCGGTCACATCGGCCCACCCCACGGTGTAGTCTTCAGTGATGCCGGACCACGCCATACCGTCGAGTTCGCCTGTCTGTACTGCAACTTCAGCGTCCTCGTATGGAATATTCAACGGCACCACGCCGAACTGGGCAAGGAAGCGACCAGCCGTTGGGAAAGTGTAAAGCTTCAGGCCGTCGAGATCGGCAACGCTGGTGATCTCCTTCTTGGTGTTGAAGTTGCATGGGTCCTGTCCAGCAGCCGACAGCCATTTTACGCCGACCTTGGCGTACTCCTCAGTCCAGATATCCTTTAAACCGTACTGGTTGAACAGCACAGGCACGTCGAGGATATGCTTGGTGGCAAAGGGAAAATACCCTCCGAACTGACGCAGCGGAGTAGGGGAAGCCATTGAGTCGTCGTCCGAATGCACGCCATCAATCGTCCCACGCTGAAGTGCTTGGAACAGCTCTCCGGTGGGAACGATCTGATCTGCGTAGAAAAGCTCAACCTCAAGCTCACCGTTTGCGTTGGCGTTGATATAGTCGATGACCGGTTTAGTCACATGCTCACCTAGGGCGCTACCTGCATAGGTCTGGAAACGCCATTTGATAGCAGACTGCGCCTTAACGATCGAAGGGCTGGCCAGGGTGGCGGCAGCGCCGACACCGGCAGTTGTCAGAAACTTACGTCTTGTCGTCATGGGTCTTTCCTCTCTGTTGGAGCTCTTCTCAATTTGCGTCCCGTGACCGGGATCTCGTTTTCATTAATTTCCATAAATATAACCCGGCAACCAAAGCGCGATTTCAGGGAAGGCCATGATTGTGGCCAGCGCAACGATCATCACCAGCACGAAGGGTAGAATGGATGAATAGATGTCTCTCAGCGTGATCTCGGGCGGTGCCATCGCGCGCATCAGAAATAGGTTATATCCAAAGGGTGGTGTCATGTAGGCGATCTGTGTGGTGATCGTGTATAGCACACCATACCAGATAAGGTCGAACCCGAGTTCGCCGACCAGTGGAACGTAAAGCGGTGCAACGATCACCAGCATTGCAGTGTCGTCGAGGAATGTGCCCATCAAAATAAAGCTGAGCTGCATCAGTATTAGGATCATCCAAGGCGACAGGCCCAGCCCTTCAGTGAAAAGACTTTCGATGGCTTTGACCGCACCAAGTCCATCAAAGACCGCGCCAAACGCCAAAGCGGCCAGAATGATCCACATAAACATACAAGAGATGCCCAGAGTTTGACGTACCGAATTCTCAAATACCTGGCGTGTCATGCGGCCTTTCAAAACCGCCGCCAGAAACGCAGAGATCGCGCCGATGGCCGAGCTTTCGACAAGGGATGTCCACCCGTTCACGAATGGCACCATCATCGCAAAAAAGATAAACAAGGGCAGGAGACCTGCGCCCAAAAGCCTGATCTTTTCGCCCATGGGCATTGCGCGTTCTGCTGGCGGAAGGACTGGACCAAGCGCCGGATTCAATTTGCAGCGGACCAAAATGTAGATCACGAACATAGCCGCCATCATCAGGCCCGGCAGCACGCCCGCCAGCCACAACTGCCCCACGGGTTGCCGAGCGATCATCGCGTACAGCACTAGCACCACAGACGGCGGAACAAGTATCCCCAGCGACGAACCGGCCTGTATGACTCCCGTCACCATTCGTTTGTCGTAGCCACGTTTTAAAAGCTCAGGCAGCGCAATGGTTGCCCCTATGGCCATGCCGGCGACTGACAACCCATTCATCGCCGAAATCAGGACCATTAGTCCGATGGTGCCGACAGCAAGGCCGCCCGACAGCCCACCCATCCAAACATGGAACATCTTGTATAGATCGTCGGCGATTTTGGATTCCGAAAGGACGTAGCCCATGAAAATGAACATCGGTAACGTCAACAAAGGATACCATTTCATCAACTTGATCGCGGCGGAAAAGCCCAGATCGTAACCGCCTCGGTCGCCCCAAAGAAAGAACGCCGCAACGACAGCAACAAACCCGATCGCCCCAAAGACACGTTGTCCCGTCAGAAGCATCAGCATCATAGACGAGAACATAAGGATGGCGATGGCCTCGTAGGACATCAGACCTTTGCCCCCATGTCATGGCCCTTAATGCGCAAGATATCCTTGAAAAGCTCGGAAATTGCCTGCAGCAGCATCAGGAAGATTCCGACCAGCATGATCGCCTTTATCGGCCATAGGTAAGGCCTCCAAACTGAAGGGCTGCGCTCGCCCCCATAGCTGATCGAGTACTGGAAGCTTTCCCAACCACCCCAAAGCAAGAAAATCAGATAGACGATCAGAAAAAACACCGACATTGCATCGATCTGCGCCTTGCGGTGATCATTCCACTCTCCGTATAGAAGATCCATTCTCACGTTTGAGCCCATTTGGATCGAATAGGGGCCGCCCAGCATATAGTAAGCTACCATAGCGAATTGGGCCACTTCTAGCGTCCAAAGCGAGGGCACGAAAAAAGTCTTGCTGATCGAAGACCAAAGCAGGATCGCCATCATCAAGAAGATGCCGTACATCACCACCCGCCCGATGCGATAGTTCATCGTGTCAACGGCTTTTATATAGCTTTGCACCAGACTCAACATCTTTTGGCCATGGTCGTCGCCAGCGCGCATTCAAGCCACTTTGATATCATCTTAGCCATTGAGGCCTGTGCCACCTCGGTTGCGATCAGGTCATTGCGCACTTCAAGCATGACATTCAAATGCCCGCTCGGCAGAGCATGTTCTTTAAGCGTGTGGGTCACGCCATCTGTGGGTCCATAAGGTTCATTCCGACGAACTGTGCGGGGTGTATTGGCACTCGAGGTGGAAAGAAGAGCATCCGCCAGGCGCGAGTCGCTATCGTGCAGTATCCCAATCTCGACGTCTCGAACGTTCCCATGAAAAATAGGTGTGAAACTGTGCACAGTGACAAGAATTGGGTCGGCGATACCGGCCATAGTCTCTGCTACCGTAGAGTAAAACGGTTCATAATATTTTTTCACCCGTTCAGCCTTCTGCGCAGCGCTTAGGCTTATGTTGCCCGGCACATCCACAATTTCACTTCGCGCAGGCATTGCATCAGGCGCGTGAGGAGGACGATTGCAATCGTAAACCAAGCGAGAGGTTTTAGCGGCGATCAAAATTGCGTCGAGACGCTCTGCCATTCCCTCAGCCAGCGCCATCGCGCCAGGGTCCCATGCCACGTGGCTATACAGCATCTCATCGGCTAGGCCCAAATTTTCAAACTCACCCGGAATATAAGCGCTTGCGTGTTCGCAAACGACAACGACTGAAGACAACGCTTGTGCATTGCGTACGTCGACAATGGTTTCATTCAACGGGCGATCTAGGTGATTCATTGCAGCTCCCACTTTCAAAAAGTCTTGCCAAGGCAGCTTTCTGTCAACACAATTATGAAAAATTTATCACAGAGTGCTGCGCCCTGTTAATTTTTTGCCGAAATACGAGGCATCTCCAATGGTTGATGCAAACCTGACAATATCGGATCGCATTCAGGAAAAGCTGGATGGCTTGACGCGTGCGGAACGTCAGCTTGCCTTGTCCATTCTGGAGAATTATCCAGCATCTGGGCTTGGTCCATTGGCCACATTGGCGAAAGGTGCCAATGTTTCAGTCCCTACCGTAGCGCGAATGGTACAGAAGCTTGGATACAAGGGGTATCCTGACTTTCAGGCTGATTTACGTGACGAGTTGGGGGCGATTGCGAAGGGTCCAATCGCGAGACACGAGACGTGGGCAGGCGCGGCCCCCACTGAACACATCCTGAACCGCTTCACCGAAGCGGTAATCGATAATATCCGCAACACGATGGCGCATATTGACCCAGTTGCTTTCGATCAAGCCTGCGCTCTCGTTGCTGATCAAAGGCGCCATCTTTACATTGTCGGTGGACGGATCACGCATACGCTTGCGGAATACCTCTTCATGCATATGCAGGTCATCCGCCCAAACCTGACCCATGTGCAGTCCACTTCAAATACTTGGCCGCACTATCTTTTGAACGCAGGTGATGGTGACGTTTTTGTTATTTTCGATGTCAGACGATACGAGAATAACACTCTGAAACTTGCGGAAATGGCACGCGCGCGCGGCGCTAAGGTTGTGCTATTCACCGACCACTGGCGTTCTCCCGTACACCGGATTGCAGATGTTTGTTTGACCAGCCAGATCATCGTCCCGTCCGCCTGGGACTCGGCCACGACGACCATGCTTTTGATTGAAAGCATGATTTCTGCGATTCAAACTTTGAATTGGGACAGTACAAAAAACCGCATGCAAGAACTTGAAGACATTTTCGATAAAACAAAGCTGTTTAGAAAGTTCACCTAGCACCCATTGCGAAGACAACTACACAAATACCTTTTTAGTTTGAACATCGGATTAGTATAAACCTGCGGTCCTTGCTCTTAGCTGAACGAGCGCAAGAACGGTATCGATCGTCGGTGTGGGTGTGTTAGTCAGACGTCCGAGTTCTTGAACCGATGAAACGAGGGCGTCGATTTCCATCGGTCTACCCAGTTCTAGGTCCTGCCACATTGATGTTCGGTGGGCGCCAACGGCTGCGCCGCCTTCGATACGGCGGTCAACGTCGATAGGGAACTTAGCGCCGAGCTTCTCTGCAATTTCCTGCGCCTCGACCATCATGCCGCGAGCAACGGCACGTGTGCCGGGATCAGTGCACAATACGTCCAATGTTGCATGGGTCAGAGCAGAAATTGGGTTAAAGGACAGGTTTCCCCATAATTTTAACCATATCTCATCGCGAATACGAGGCCGCACCGGTGCCTTCAGACCTGCACTTGTCAACGCTTGCGATAGTGACCGCGCGCGCTCGGATTTGGATCCGTCCGGCTCTCCCAGCGAGAACCGATTGCCTTCGATGTGCTTCACAACACCGGGCTCGACAACCTCGGCGGCAGGATAAACGACGCAGCCAATAACTCGGTCCGGCCCGAAGCCATTCCATTGGGCATTGTCGGGATCGACCGATGAAAGCCGTGTGCCCTCATATCTTCCGCCGAGCTTGTGGAAATACCACCATGGCACCCCATTTACGCCGCTCACAAGCGTTGTGTTTTCTCCGATAAGCGGTTGCATCCTGTCGACAACCGCAGGCACCGAGTGCGCTTTGAGAGTGACGATGACGTAATCCTGAGGCCCGAGAACTCCAGCATTGTCCGAGGCGTTGACCGAGACCGTTGACCGTTCTTGCCCGTCTTCGATCAGCGTCAATCCATTGGACTGCATTGCCTCCAGATGAGGGCCGCGCGCCACGAGACTTACGTCGATGCCAGCCTGTGCCAACTTGACGCCTAAATAGCCGCCGATGGCGCCAGCCCCAAAGATGCAGATCTTCATAGACTTATGCCCCCGCGAGTCCGAGCTTTTCGGCCATGCCGATGCGTTGGATTTTTCCTGTCGCTCCTTTAGGGATTTCCTCAAGGATCAATACTGATTTCGGCACTTTGAACTTTACCAGATGCTTAGATGCAAAGGCGCGGATGTCCGTCTCGCTTAGCGTCGATCCTTCTGTCAGCACGGCGGCTGCCGCGATCTCTTCGCCAAGCTTGTCGTGTGGCACCGCAAAACAGACTATCTGCGCGATCTC
Organism: uncultured Boseongicola sp.; assembly: GCA_905479635.1. Lineage (GTDB taxonomy): Bacteria > Pseudomonadota > Alphaproteobacteria > Rhodobacterales > Rhodobacteraceae > Boseongicola. The sequence continues at coordinate 15,845 of CAJQNG010000105.1, forward strand.
GGGATGCCTCAAAAGTACTGCGTCGACTTCGAGGGGGCTGATCTTCTCGCCGCCACGGTTGATAATTTCCTTGAGCCGTCCTGTCAGTCGAAGATAGCGGTCGCCGTCAAAAGCGCCCTGATCTCCGGTCCGGAACCACCGCTTTCCGTCCGCCTCAAAGAAGCTGTCCTCATTAGCCGTTTGGTTGTTTTCATAGCCGAGAGTGACGTTCGGACCGCTGATAACAATTTCTCCGGTACTGCTTGGGTCGAGAATCCGGTTTTCAGCTTCGTGGGCGATTCTAACCTCCGGACCTGCTTCCATACCGACAGAACCGGGTTTTTGTGCACGAGGCGGCAAGGGGTTGCAGCACATCTGATGTGTGGCTTCGGTCATGCCGTAGGCTTCGATTACCGGCGCTTTGAAAGTTGCCGCAAGGCTTTCCATCACGGGAGCGGGAAGCGACGCCGAGGATGACCGGACGAACCGCAGGTTTGCACTCTCGATGATCTGCTGATTACGGCCTGCGCGAGCAAGAATGGCCTGATGCATCGTTGGCACTGCCGAATACCACGTCGGCCTCACTTCTTCGAGTTGCGCAAAGAAGCCCAGGGCATTGAAGCCGGATGCGCAACTGATCTGGGCGCCGGCTGCAAGCGAGGCAGACACGGCCGCAATCAGTCCGTGAATATGGAACAGTGGCATGACGTTCAGGCAGCGGTCGTTTGATTTCAGTGCCAGAGAGGTCCGGATGTTTTGGGCCGATGCGTGGACGTTGGCCTGGGTTAGCGGCACGATTTTCGGCCGTGATGTCGTTCCAGACGTGTGCAAGATCAATGCAACGTCATCTTCGGCAGGCGCAGAAACATCGGCAGCACCAAGTATGATGTCAGACGCTATTTTGAATGCACCTGAGGGACCACTTTCATCGAATGATAGGCGCAACACGGACACCCCACAGTCCGCAGCGGCAGGCAGTGCCGGTCCATCGTAATCTGCACCTACAAGAATTGCCTTTGCCTTCAGGTCTTTGAGATAGAAAGTGTATTCTTCCTGATTGTAGCCTGGATTTAGGGGAGCCGTGGTTGCCACTTGCGCGATAGTGATAAAGGCCGTCGCCATCTCAGGCCCGTTCGGAAGAACGATCGCCACGCGATCGCCCCGTCCGATACCGATGGTATGCAACGCTACCGCCACTTCAGCGCTGAGGTCGCGCAGTTCACTGTAGCTTAACCAAACGCGCCCGGGTGCGCCTATTGCTGGCATTTCAGGATCATGAGAAGCGATCAGCGAAGAGATCGTCCTGGTCATTGATTGCTCCTCAACGCTGTATGCCCGACTGCGTCATAGGCGCAGTCGGATGTTCGGACTGTACTGGGAGACCAAGGCTCAAGCGACGTCGACCGTCAGACTTCCAAGCCCATCAATCGTCATCACCATAACATCGCCCTTTTCGACCGGACCAACACCCGAGGGAGTGCCCGATTGTATGACATCGCCAGGGGCAAGTTCGAAATATTCACTTAGATACGAAATCATCTCCGGAACCTTCCAGATCATCTGGTTCAGATCACCTTCTTGCCGTACTTCACCGTTCACCGTCAGCGAGAGGTGCCCCTTGTCAGGATGTCCGACCTCGGAGGCAGGATGGATCGGTCCACAGGGCGCGGAACGCTCGAATGCCTTGCCGATCTCCCATGGGCGCCCCATTTTTTTCATTTCGCTTTGAAGATCGCGTCTCGTCATATCAAGCGACAGACCATAGCCGTAAACATGGTCGAGAGCTTTATCGACTGAGATATTGGCGCCCCCGGACTTAAGCGCCACATACATCTCTGCTTCGTGGTGTACATCTGAGCTGTGTGGCGGGTAGGGGAACGTCCCCGAGGAATCCAGGTTGTTCGGGTTTTTCTGGAAAAAGAACGGTGGCTCTCGGTCCGGATCGTGACCCATTTCTATCGCATGGGCGGCATAGTTGCGCCCGATGCAATAAACCCTGCGAACAGGAAAAAGCGCATCCGATCCGGCAATGGGTAGGGCCACAACTTCCGGCGTAGCGATAACAAATTCAGCCATTCTTTCCTCCGAAATTCTCCTGATTGGAAGTCTTTCTAACCGAGACCAATTAACAAATCAATCGGAACCAATTTAGAAAAATCGATTTTTTTTGTTGAAAGATAGCGAAAATTGGGCGAATATGGCGAGAATGGAGAGAATTGGTTGACCAATATCCGGAGAATAAAATGTACATGAAGCCCGATGTGGCGGATGCGGCGGATGCGGTCGGCGCGCTTCGCGCGTTCATCGAGGGCGGCGAGTACAAGCCTGGTGATCGGCTTCCTGCCGAACGTGAACTGATCGTAAGGCTCGGTATGAGTCGCTCCACGCTGCGGAAGGCTTTTGACATGCTTGAACGCGAGGGTTCGATTTGGCGTCATGTTGGTAAGGGCACATTCATTGCATCTCAAGGCCTTCAGGCGGGGGCAAGTGCTCTTTCTGTGCTGAGCCAGCAGGTCACGCCTATACAGCTTATGCGCGCGCGTCTTTCGTTAGAACCTGCGATCGCCTTAGAGGCGGCAATTAACGCATCTGAGGATTCTGTGACGCGACTGAAATTGGCTCGCGACCATGCCTTGAATGCGCAGTCGTGGGATGAGTACGAAGCGCAAGATGACATTTTTCATCGGTTAATCGCTGAGGCTTCAGGCAACGTTCTTATTTTGTCGCTATTCGGTCATCTGAATGGGGTGAGGCGCGCTGTTGCTTGGAACACTGTTGTCCGAACGTCTGATCGCGCGCCACGCAGTCATACGAGTTTTGCTGAACATGACCAGATCGTCGCTGCAATCGAGGCGCGAAATCCAGCCGCAGCGCAAGCCGCTATGCGGGCACATCTTGTATCCGTGTCGGCCAGGCTGTTCGGAGAGGTTTGAGTAAAGAACTAAATGCGTGGATCATAATGAGCGGAATGCCGGTGACCACACACGTAAATATTAACTAGAAAATCTCAGGGAGGAGATAGATGATACACCTTTTGAAACGGGCCGCAGTGGCCGCCATCGCGTTGCCATTGGCAATCGGCATCACAGTAGGCGCGGCACACGCCGAGAGAATTAAGATCGCTCTGGCGGAGACGCCGTCCGACGAATTGGCGGCCTTCTTCGTGGCCCTCGACCGTGCCAAGGCTAACGGCCTTGACTATGAATGGACGGCATTCTCGGACGAAGAACTTGCCATTCAGGCTGTTTTGAGCGGCCAGATGGACATTGGATTTGGCACACCTTACGCAGCCATGCAGCGCTCGAAGGCGCCGCTCCGCATCATCTTCCAGCTTTCAAAGCTGAAATTCTTCCCGGTCACTACCGCCAAATACGGAACGCTTCAGGAACTGGATGGCGAACCGATCCTTCTGCACTCGCGCGGAGGCGGCACGGATTCAATTGCAAATGTGATCGAAGACCGGGTGGGTATCACCTTTGGTGATCGGTCGTATGTTCCGGGCTCATCCAACCGTGTGGCCGCTCTTCTAGGCGGTCGTGCCGATGCAACGATCATCGATTTATCAAACAAAAACAAGCTTATGCGTAGCGATGCTGCGGCAAACTTCAATGTACTTGAGATGTTTGAAGTTGAAGCGAGCGACGAGGCACTCTTTGGGAACCTGAATTGGATTCAGGAGAACGAAGATGACGTCGCGATTTTCGTAAATGCCCTTTTAAGCACATGGCAGGACATGCACGAAGATCCGACTATTATTCGCCGCGAGACCGATCCTGACGGCCCGATTGGTCAGCTTCCCGCTGAGATCCTTGCGGAGCTTGATGGCTTTTATGCCGATGCGGTCGAGGGCGGTCTTTATGATCCCAATGGCGGCGGACGCAAAGCGGCTCAGGCAGATATGGAATGGTATTCGTCCGCTGGCCAACTCGAGGGGTCTCCAAGCGAGTTGAAAATCGAAGACTTCTGGTATCTCGCACCGCTTGATGCGGCAATGAAATAACCACTCTCAACGGCTGCCGCGCTTCTTCGCAGGCGCGGCGGCATTTTGCAGATTCCTGAGAGAAAGCTGAACATGCTCAATCGTGCCCTTCTCCTGAAACTTTTGTCAGCAGTTGTTCTTTTTGGTGCGTGGGAGATTGCCGGTCGCATCCCTGTTAGCTTCGCATTTCCGACGTTCCTGGAGTCGATGACAGCACTTTTCGAAATGACCATGAACGGAATGATGTTCCAGGCTTACTCTGAAACGCTCCGTCCTTTGGCGATTGGAATTGCGATCTCTGCCGTGCTTGGAATTGCGATTGGCCTATGGGTCGGCTTGAACAGTTTTTTCGACTGGCTTTTTTCGCCAATTTTCATCGTTATGCAGGCCGCACCGCTGGCAGCACTAATCCCGCTTTTGGTTCTTGCCTATGGGATAGGTCTGACTTCGAAGGTGATTGTAGTGTGCATTATGGCGATGCCAGTCATCGTTTTGAATACCAGTGGCGCTGTTCGAAACACGCCGGAATCTATTAAGGAAATGGGCCAGTCTTTCTTGGCTTCCAAGACATCAATTCTACTTAGAATTGTGATCCCGGCTGCATCGCCGGTCATTTTTGCAGGTCTTCGTTTAGGTATCTCGGCGGGCTTTATTGGCGCGATCCTGGCCGAATTGAAGATTACTCCGACCGGCGTGGGAGATATCATAACCTACAGTCGATCGATTGCCGATTATCCCAGTATGTATGCGGCCATATTCTCGATCATCCTTCTCGCTGTTCTGTTTCTGAACCTGCTCGAGAAGATTGAAAAAGTTCTCTTCAAAGGAAACCAACGTGGCTATGTCTCCGATTAAAGAAGTGACGGCGCAGACGACGCCAATGGAATTCGAGAGCGCCGTCTCGGTCCGCAATATTTCGAAGAATTACGGGGACGTTGAAGCCCTGCGTGATATGTCTCTGGAGTTTCCACGTGGCCAGCTCACGTCCCTGCTTGGGCCTTCAGGCTGTGGGAAGACGACACTCCTGAAGATTATTGCCGGCCTTCTGGAACCCACCTCGGGCCAGGTTGAAGTCAACGGAAAAACTGTTTCGGGACCGGGCAAAGACAGAGCTTTCGTCTTTCAAGACTTCGCTCTTTTGCCCTGGGCAACTGTTATCCGTAACGTAGCATTCGGGCTTGAGATGCGGGGGGTCGCAGCGTCCGAGCGTGAGGCGATTGCCGAAAAGTATATTAAGGAAGTCGGCCTTGCCGGGTTCGAACAAAGCTATCCGCATGAGCTTTCCGGCGGGATGCGGCAGCGCGTGGGGCTTGCCCGCGCGCTTGCGGTCGATTCGGACGTTCTTCTGATGGACGAGCCATTCTCGGCAGTGGATGAACAAACCCGACGCAAATTTCAGGAAGACCTCCTGAACCTTGTGCAAATCGAGAACAAGACGTTCATCTTCGTGACGCATTCAATCGAAGAGGCTGTATACGTCTCTGATCAGATCGCAATCTTGTTGCCCCGGCCGAGCCGTGTCTCTGAAATCATCCGACCATCAAGCTTTCGGGACAAGGGTGTTGATAACATTCGCCGTGACCCCGAATATCTCGACATTGTCGACAACATCTGGGCCTCGCTTCGTGGCTATGTGGAATAGGGACAGGTCATGATAGTCTATGGATATCGACTTCCAGGAATGTCGTCTTTGATAGTTTGGGGACTGCTCTGGGAAATTGTCGGTCAAGCAGAACTGACCTTCTTTATCCCCCCGCTGAGTGAAGTTCTGGCGACGCTTTTTTCGATCATCGGGACTCCGGCGTTTCAGAAAGCTCTGGCTGAGACAGCTTACGCGTTCTTTGTTGGCGTGGCGTTTGCAATCGCGATTGGAATCCCGGTTGGTATCCTTATGGGCAAAAGCAGACTTCTGGATGAACTGTTGCTGCCCTGGGTAAACGTATTCCTCAGCGCACCGCTAACGGCGCTTGTGCCGGTGCTCATGGTTCTATTCGGATTTGGAATGAAGTCGATCATCATTACGACGGCGTTGTTCGCAATCTGGATCATCATATTGAATTCCCGCGCAGGGGTTATTCAGATCAACAGATCGCTCGTTGAAATGGCGCATAGCTTTGGTGCGTCGCCGCTCAACGCTTTCTTTAAAATCTATTTCTGGGCGGCGCTTCCGGAGATTCTAGGCGGGGTTCGTATCGGGATCATCCGAGCGGTTAAGGGTGTGATAATTGGCCAACTTCTAATTTCAATTGTCGGCTTCGGAGCGTTGTTCGAGCTCTATTCGGCTAACTTCCTGATGGGGCATTTTTGGGCAGTTCTGATCGTCCTCTTCGCGCTTGCGTTCACTATTTCCGAGTTTCTCGCCTATCTCGAAAGGCGGGTATCATACTACGCATCGAAGCGTTGATCTGGTGGTGTCACAGGAAACTGACTTGTGGGGGGCGTGGCGGTGACCTTAGCTTCGCGGGATGACAAATCGCAGCCCCTTTCGCCACTTCAACGACCTGCCATCCAGCCCCTGAGTATCCGTCAAGCGCAAAGGCTCTTTTCGACCCAGAATCCACTCGCCAAAAGTTGATGGAATGGGCTGAGAAGCACGATATCACCTTGGCGCACATCCAGCCCCGCCAGCTGTAGCAGAACGCTTATATCGAGCGATACAACCGACCGGTCAGGCACGAACGGCTGGATCAATAGATCTTTGAAACTATTGAGGGGGCGCAGAAACAGGCCGCGGATTGGCTCGGGCCTTACGACAACGAGCGACCCAACATGGGCATCGGCGGCATAACACCTGACATGAAACTCAAAACAGCCGCCTGAATTCTACGGCTGGACCCCATTAAAATGACGGGGCCATGTATGTCCGCACATGATATCACCAGTTTTCTCGATGGTATCAGGCGACCCCGAATAACCTCTCTTGCTTGCCCCAGTCGAGGAGAAGAGGTCAGGTCAGGAAATGTCCGAGCGTGAGGTCGGGCGGCATGGTGCTGTCACTTATTGTGCGCTTGGCCTTCGGCGACAGAAATGCCCGCTGAGCGCGGATTGGGACATCATTATATTCATTGACCGCGCCAACTAAACTGTTGCGGTTTGGGTTAGAACCTTCTCCGGTCTTAGTGTCGTGCTGATTGATGATCACCAAGCAAGTATAAAAAAGTCCGAGATTCCAAGCTCCGCTCAACATCAGAGTGAGCAGGTTCATTTAATCTGACGCTGCCGCCACGGGCGGTTTCAAAATTCGTCAATGCAAAGCTATGACTTACATCACCCTTCGCGCTCTAATTTCTTACGCGCCAATTTACGGGCACGGCGGATTGCTTCAGCTTTATTACGCGCCTTTTTCTCGGACGGTTTCTCGAAATGTTGCTTGAGCCTCATTTCACGGAACACGCCTTCGCGCTGTAGCTTTTTCTTCAAGACCCGAAGGGCTTGATCGACATTGTTGTCGCGAACACTGACCTGCATGTGGTTTCCACCACCTCTCTAGAAAAAATTTGCAATAACTTGCGGCGACCCGCCGTTTATCAAGGTGTTATTTCTTTGTCTAGTCTGCTGTGATGCGAAATGAAGGAGTCCAGTGGGCCGAACCGACTAAACTCGTCCGCACTATTTTTTGTGAGCTTCCGGGCAACGTTTTATACCGACGGTTGTGTGGCTGCTGCTGTGGGCGCGCGGTGCAGTGTGATCCAAAGCGTTGCGGCGATAATCAGCGACGCTCCGAACCAGAAGCTTAGGCTCGGAACCTCTTCGAAGACCCAATAGCCGACAGTCGTGGAGAAAATCAGGCTAGCATAAGACAAGATCGCGAGGAAAGCCGCCTGACCATATCTGTGCGCGCGCAAAAAGCAAAATTGCGCGCACTGGGCGAAGGCTCCGATGGCAAGGAGCGCGGGCCATTGGTCTGCGGGCACGGGTTGCCATGATGCGAGCGCAAAGGGGACGGCGATCACCGTCAATCCGGCGGTGTAAAACGTCATCATCACAACGGTCGGCGCGTCCACAAGGCGGCGCGTCACGATCACGACCGCGGTTGCCGAGATGACGGTGATGACCTGTGCGGCAAGGCCGGAACCGCCCGAAAGCTTGGCAGGTTCTACCGCTATGATGACGCCAAGCAGTCCGACGAGGGCGGCGGCCCAACGACCTCGGGAAATGATTTCGCGCAAGATGAGCGCAGCGGCGATCATGGTCAGGATCGGACGGGTGAAGCCGATCGCCGTAAACAGGGCCAGCGGTAGGCGGGTGATGGCATAAAAGCTGGCCGTTAGGGCTATGGCAGAAAAGACGACGCGCATCAGGTGCAGCGGCAGGTCGGTTAAATTCGAGAAGGCTTGTCGGTGTTGGAGGATCCATGGAAGCATCAGAACGAGACCCACCAGTGCGCGCAGGAACACGATTTGGAAAGCCGGGTAGCCCAGCCCCACAGCTTTGACGATGGCCAGCGCCCAGATGTTGAGTGACATGTCCGCCAACAGCCAGGCGGCACCAGTCAGATTGCGAGGTTGGTCAACTGCGACGAGCAAGAAGATTGGCCATTATGCGGAAGGCTCCGGGTGATAGCTTTTCCATTTGGTGGTGCAAGATGAGAGACATGTGGATGTGCCGCCCGGCGCCGACGTCAGCTGCCAACCAAGCACCGTGTAAGGGGGCTTCGTCTGGGTCGTGCATTGAGATCAGGGGTTTATAGGCCACGTCCCAATCCTTCGCGAAGTAAAGGCCGCGCTCTTTATGCCAGTTTGCCCAATCATCGGCCCCAATTTCGTTTGGGGTGTGAAGAAGTGAGTGGTCTGGCTCCAGCAGGTCAACCTTTGCGGCTTCGTCAGTAACGCGCCAACGCAATGACGGCTGCCCGATTTCAAGGCGATACGGCGCTGTTGTTTCAGCGTCCCAGTTGTCCCAAGGACGATGATAGAGCGTGACCAAGGTTCCACCATTGCGTGTCCAGGCGTGGAGGCGTGGCATTGCGTCGGACAGGCCGGGGCGAAATTTCATTGCGAAGATACCGACGACGATGGTGTCGAACTTGGCGAGAGTGACGTCTGTCAAATCCGTGTCTGAGAGATCGGTGACATCCGTCCCCATGCGAGACAGCCAATGCGCGATCCGGTCGTTGCCGCCGCCAATGTAGCCGACGCGCACGTCGGGCAGCGTGGCGTTTACAACGCGCACTTTGATCTCGGCGGCGCGCACGAGGGCGCGGGGAGTAATGTGGGCGCGCTGGATATGCTGGATGCTTGCCGCGTCTTCGCCTTCGATCTGAAGTGTTAAAACGTAAAGGCCGGTTTGAAGGTCCTTCGGGGCCTTGATGAAGAATTGATTGTCGGTTCGCTCGGCATGCCAGCCCTCGGGGACTTTAAGAGTAACGTCGGCGTCTAGTGGGCCAACGTCTTCCACTCGAACCACAATGGTGCGGTTTGGTGCCGCCGTATTTATAATTTCGGCCTTCGGGCTAATCGTGGCGGCACGGGTTGGGACGACGACGGGCGTGGTCTCAAAAGGGACGGTTGTTGTCGATGTGAGGCCGTGGACAGTGACATTCACACTAAGGCAAGGCGCTTCGGGTGCGCCCGGCAGGTAGGTGTCGGGGTATGGGTTTGAGGTGGTCGCTGTTTTGTCGAGCGATAGGGTGTCGCCGTTCTGTGACCAGCCGCTCGGAAGGAAGGTGCTCACGTCCAAGGTGGCGGCGCCTGGATCGGTTTCAAAGACAACGTCTACCCTGTCACCGGGTCGCAGGACGTCTTTGGCGAGCGTGGCGCGAAGCTCAACACCTGCCGCGATGCGTATGACCTTGGAAAGCTGTTCTTCTTTACGGGCGAGCTTGTGGCCGAAGGCGCTTTGGTTGTCGGCGCTGAGGGCGTCGCGCGCGTATCTCAGCGCGGTAAGGGCGCGGGTTGTATAGACGAGGATTTCCGGACAGGACGGGAAAGCTGCGAGCGCAGCATCAATACCTTTCTGTGCGATTTCAAGGTGTTCGATCGCCTCTGGCGCGGGGAGATCTGTAAGGATTGCGGGCAAACTAGACACAATGTCGGTGTCGGGGCCGGCTACGCGCGTTTGTGCAAGGTGGAGGGGGAAATCTGTTTCGTCCCCGCGCCGGACCCATCGTCCCATGGCTTGGGTGGCGTGAAGGACGCGGCTTTGCTGTCCGATGCGCGCAAAACTCCAGCCGGTGACGGGATCGCTGTCTGTGGCTGTCACGGTCAACGTCGCGGGAGGCGGCGGAAGGTCGTCGTCATAGGCCTGTCCAGCGCCGGACCACGCGGGAAGATAGAGTTTTTTGACCTGCCATGCGGGGAGATCGCTCCCTTTGAAATCCGGGTCTGCAGAGAGGCCCATGACCGTGTGGGCGGCTTCAGTCATTGCGCGGTGGTGGCCGTGTTGGCCCGGGACATCCAGAAACGTGGGACAGATGATGTCGGGGCGTTCGCGGCGTATAATCTCGACGAAACGCGCCAATGTCCGCTCGCGGCCCCATTTTCCTAGGGTCTCTTTGCCAGATTTCGAAAAGCCGAAGTCGAATATCGGGTCGTCTGGGCCTTCGGAGAGCCAATACATGCGTAGATCAAGCTGATCGCAAGCGGCTTCCATTTCCGCGGTGCGCAAGACGCCCAAGGCTTCAGTCGTTTCGGTGCCAATGTCATTTTGTCCGCCTTCACCACGGGTCGAACAGGCGTAAGAGATGTCTATACCGTCGCGAAAACGCAGGGCTGCAAGCATGGCTGATGTTTCGTCGTCGGGGTGCGCCCCGGTGTTCATGAATGACACGATACTGCGCAACGCGGTGAGGGCCCTCCAAAGGTCCAGGATGCGCGGGGCGCCCTGGTCTGTCGCAATCCGGGCTCTTTCTTTGAGAGGCATTGTTGGTGGTCCGATCAGTGGGCGTGGGCGATTTGTGGCGAAAGCGTTCGGTGAAGGACAAGGGCCGCGGCGCCGAGTGTCGCTGTCATTCGCCCCGATGTGCCGCGTTGAAGGCGGGGTAGTTTGGGGTTGGGGCGGTTTGAGACTGATTGGGCAGGAAGCAGCGTGTGCGCGACGAAGTGATTGAGGATCTGGTCTGGCATTGCGCCGCCAAGTATCACCGTTTCCGGATCAAAAATATTCTCAACGATCGTAACTGCATAGGCGAGAGCCTCGGTGGCTTGATTAAGCCAGTCGTACAGGTCGTTGTCTTCGTGGGTAAAAAGCTCATCTAGTGCTTCGATATCGTCGCCCTTTTTGCCGACCCTCTGCAGATGTCTTTGAACCGACGAACGGCTGAGCGCGCTTTCGAGATTGTCGCGGCAGCCGGGCGCAGGGATGTGGCCGATTTCGCCTGCATTGCCGAACGCGCCCTGAACAAGGTGGCCGCCGCTGACAAGGCCAAGCCCGAGACCTGCTCCAAAGTAGAGGTAGGCATAGGTGGAAAGATCTTGCGCAGCACCGCTGAGGCGTTCGGCCATGGCGGCGGCATTGGCATCATTGCTGACCTCGACGGGAAGACCGAGGGCATCGGAAAAGAGTGTGGTTGGGTCGACGTCGCACCAGTCTTCAAGTCCCGTGCCATGGCCTGTAATGCCAGTCGCACCGAAGGGACCGGGCATGACAATGCCGGCACCAAGCATGCGGCGACGGGCATTGGGCACGTCGGCTAGAGCATGGTGAAAGAGTGTTTTGACCGTATCGACGATTGTGCCTGGGTCTGTCTTTTGCAGGGCGACGCGCTTGGTTACGACCGCTTGGCCTTCCATGTTGAGAAGAGCTGACAAGACGGCATCTGGTCGGACTTCGATCCCAAGCGCGAAACCACCCTTTGGGTTCAACGCATATTGTCTGGCGGGTTGGCCGCGGCCAACGTTGAGGTGCCCGCGTTCAATCAACAGACCGTCGCCCGAAAGATCCGCAATGATGTTGCTGACGGCTTGGGTTGAAAGGGACAAAGCGCGGGCAATTTCCGCGCGTCCCATGGTGCCTTGACGATGGATTTGTCCCAGAACGGCTTGCCGGTTTTGGTGGCGTGAGCGCTCGGCATTGCTGCCTTGGAGGGGGGCGTTCTGAAACATAGTCGCGGATTAACTCAAATAATTTGAATAATCAATCTGGTTGAGTTAATCGGGAGGAAGGAGTCACAAAATCAAAAGTTGCCATCTAGGGAGTTATGCAATGAAAAAGCATTTTAAGGGCATGGTCGCAGCTGGCCTGACCTCGGCGACGGCCTTGTTCGCAAGCGCCGCCAACGCGGTCGAAATTGAGTACTGGCAGTATTTCTTCGATGCTCGCGTCACAGCGATGGAGCAGTTGATTGAGAATTTCCAGTCAGCGAACCCGGATATTACCGTGACGATGACGCATTTTCCGTATGCCGATTATCGCACCAAAGTTGCCGCGGCAATTCCAGCGGGTGAGGGGCCTGACGTCGTACAGTTGTTTTACGGATGGTTGAACGATTACGTGAAAGCTGAATTGATCCAGCCACTTCCTGCCGACACTTTCCCGCCGTCGATGGTGGATGAAGAGTTCTTCCCGATGGTTCAGGCCATGAAGGACGGCGATGCTTATTGGGCCTTGCCGACGGCAGTTCGATCGCTTGCCCTGTTTTACAACAAGCGTCTAATGGAAGAGGCCGGTGTTGAGCCGCCGACAAATTTGGAAGAGTTTTTAGCCGCAGCCGCTGCGATGACGAAATTCGATGGCGCCGGCAACATCACTCAGGTTGGTGTTACGGCGGGTATGACCGCGCAAGATCACCACTGGTGGCGCGAAGGTCTGATCCGTCAGATGGGCGGCGAGCCTTACACTAACGACTATCAAACAGTGAATTACAATTCGGAAGCGGGCGTGAAGGCACTTGAGTTCTACACAAACCTGTTTGAAGGCGAAAACCCTGTTTCGGCAATCGGCTTTATGGATGAACCACAAGCCGCCTTCAAAGCGGGTCGTGCGGGCATGCATATTGATGGCTCGTTCCGGATTGGATCGCTTGATAAAACACGCGGTCTTGAGTGGGGCGTAACCGAGCTTCCGGCGACTGCCGATGGCACGCGATCGAACTATTCGTCCTATTGGGTGAATGCGATCACCACGAAGGCCGAGGGCGAAAAGTATGATGCTTCAGTGAAGTTCATGGAATACATCACCTCGGATGAGGCGATGCAGATCTGGCTTGATGTCGTTGGCGAACTGCCGGCGAAACCATCGGTTGGTCTGACTGAGGCAAATGCGAACAACGATGTTTATGGACCGTTCATCCGTGGTCTGGCTTATGCCAACACAACCAAATTCGCTAACGAAAGTGCGCAGCGCCAGCTGATGGTTGAAATGGTTGAGCGTATCCAGCTTCAGGATATGAGCGTCGAAGACAGTATCGCAATTGCCGCCGAAGCTGAGCAGAAGATCCTCGACGAATATTACAGCGACTGATGCTGTTCTTGCCGCTCCGGTCTTGATGATCGGGGCGGCGTTATCGACCCCTAAGGGCGACATCAATGTATCGCAATCTCACCATTCGCCAGAAGCAGATCGTATGGGCCTGGAGCTTCCTGGCTCTACCAGTGATTTTCTATGCGGTGATCAGGTTTTACCCGACGGGGAATGCCATTCTGATCAGCTTTCAGAACTGGAATCTTCTTGGAGATCGGACCTGGGCGGGGCTGGAAAACTACGAGAAGCTTTGGAATGATCCAACCTTCTGGAAAGTCTTTCAGAATACATTTGTTTATCTGCTAATCGGTACACCATTCAGCCTCGCTCTTTCGTTTTTGATTGCGTATCACCTTGATAAGTTGAGGTTTATGCACGGATTCCTCAGGATTCTGTATTTCCTGCCATTCATGACAAGCGCGGTTGCGATGGCCTGGGTTTGGCGCTGGTTTTACCAGGATGTACCGGTTGGATTGTTCAACAACATTCTGGCGGGTTTCGGAATTCCGCAGATCAGTTTTTTGAACTCAACCACCAACGCTTTGCCGTCTGTGTTGGCGCCAGCGGTTTGGGCCGGGCTTGGGTTTCAGGTGATTATTTTCATGGCTGGAATTCGGGCCATTCCAACAAGCTATTACGAGGCTGCAAAGATTGACGGGGTCGGATGGTGGACAATCTTGACGCAGATCACACTGCCGCTTTTGCGCCCGACAATCGTGTTCATCGTGGTGTTTTCGTCCATCGGCTTTTTGCGCATATTTGACCACGTCTTCAATATGACGACGAACAATCCGGGCGGTCCTTTGAATTCGACGAAGCCGCTTGTGCTGATGATCTACGACACGGCGTTCAATGGGTTCGACATGGGGTATGCGGCCGCGCAGACCGTTGTCTTATTTACCATTTTGCTGATTGTCTCGCTTATCCAGCTTCGCTTGTTGAGGAGCAACTAAGTGGTTGCGGCTTCAGATATTCCGCGCGCCTCTTCAAATGCGCTGTTGAACGTGCAACCCGCGCGCAAGCCGCGCAATATGGGGCAGATAATTCGCTGGTTGTTGCTTTTCTTCGGCGGCATTTTGATGGTCATGCCGATTGCCTACATGATCTCGACGTCGCTGAAATGGCCGCACGAAGTCTATAACGTCAATCTGATCCCCGAAGAGCCGACAATCGAGAACTATACCTTCGTTCTTGAGGACGGTCGGTTTTATTGGTGGTTCTTAAATTCGATTATTATCGCCACGCTGACGACGATCTCGAACCTCCTTTTTGACTCGCTGGTTGGCTACACGCTATGTAAGTTTCGCTTTCCTGGACGACAGATTGTCTTCATCGCGATCCTGTCCACGTTGATGATCCCTACCGAAATGCTGGTGATCCCGTGGTATCTAATGAGTCAGAGTTTCGGGTGGCTTGATAGTTATTGGGGGATCATGTTCCCGGGAATGATGACGGCATTTGGCACGTTTTTGATGAAGCAATTCTTCGAGAGTGTCCCAGATGATTTCATTGAGGCGGCGCGCATCGACGGGCTCAATGAGTTACAAATCTGGTGGACCGTGGCGATGCCATTGGTGAAGCCGGCTTTGGCCGCCTTGGCGATCTTTGTGTTCCTTGGCAACTGGACGGCGTTCCTGTGGCCTCTGATCGTTACCAACTCAGTTGATATGTATACGATACCAGTGGGCCTGTCGGGCTTTGGCGACGAGGCCGATGTGGCGTGGGAGTTGATCATGACCGGGGCGGCCGTCAGCACAATTCCGACGCTGGTTGTTTTTCTGGTTTTCCAGCGGTTCATCATCCGCGGTGTCGTTATGGCTGGATTGAAGGGATGACAGACACAAGCGTTTTCCCTGATCCGACCTACAAGGAGACGGTTCTTGCGCCTTTGTTTGAGGGCGTCAAATTGCATTATGCAGGCCACATGGCGACGATCAATCAGGCCCATTTGGTGATGTTGATTGAGACCGGCATTTTGTCGACGGACGACGGGGCAAAAATTGCTGTAGCCCTCCGTGATGTTGAGGCTGCGACCGATATTGGCGCTTTGACTTACACTGGTGAGTTCGAGGATTATTTCTTCTACGTCGAAGCAGAATTGCGGAGCCGTCTCGGTGACTTAGGCGGCGCACTTCACACTGCACGCTCGCGCAATGATATGGACCATACGCTGTTTAAGATGGTTCTTCGCACCAAAGCAGAGGGCTTGCTTTCAGGGATTGTCGGGCTGTCTAATGCACTGGTTGCAAAAGCAGAGGCGGAAGCGGACACTTTAATCGTGGCTTTTACGCATGGCCAGCCCGCACAGCCGACGACGTTTGGTCACTACCTCGGTGCGATCATCGAGGTCTTAAACCGCGATGCGGCGCGTCTTTCCGCTGCGATTGAAAATCTGGGGCATTGTCCAATGGGGGCAGCAGCAATCACGACGTCCGGTTTTCCCATAGACCGCAGGCGGATGGCCAACCTTCTTGGATTTGAGGGGCCGCTGGTCAATTCCTATGGCTGTATCGCGTCTGTGGACTATGTGACCGGGCTTTATAGCGCGATGAAGCTGGTCTTCCTTCATCTCGGGCGCGTCGTTCAGGACATGGCGTTCTGGTCAAGCTTTGAGGTCGGGCAGCTTTACGTGCCTAATTCTCTTGTTCAGATAAGTTCGATCATGCCGCAGAAGCGCAATCCGGTACCGATTGAGCATATGCGCCACCTGTCGTCCGTTACTGTTGGTCGGTGCGATATGGTTGTGAACACGATGCACAATACGCCGTTTACGGACATGAACGACAGCGAGGGCGAGGTTCAGCAGGTGGGCTATGAAGCGTTTGAAAGCGGGCGGCGGGTCATCGACCTTTTGACGGCATTTTTGCCAGCATGTTCAATCAACGAAACGAACGTGCGGCGCAATACGGATGCGGCCTGTATCACGATCACCGAACTTGCAGATACTCTGGTGCGCGAGGAGGGGCTTACTTTTCGTCAGGCCCATGAGATCGCTGCAAAGACTGCGCGTGTGGTCATTGCGCAGTCCATCCCGCTTGGAGATGGGTTCGAAGCCTTCACAGCCGCCTTTGGCACCGAGGTCGGGCAGGGCCCGGCAATGGGCGAGCCGGATTTCCGCCGCGTGACGTCGGCTGAAAACTTCGTTGCTGTGCGCAACTGCATTGGAGGGCCGGCGCCAGAGGCTTTGGCGCAGGCCTTGTCGCACTACGGCGAAGAATTGAACGCTATCGGTGCGGCGCAGCGCGTGCGTGTCGACCGTATTCACAGTGCTGCCAGGCGTCTCGACACGGCATTCACGTCCATTCTGGAGACCTGACCTTGGCCAATCTTGCCTTACGCTCGCTTACGAAATCCTACGGGTCTACCGAGGTGCTTCACGGTATTTCGCTTGATGTGGCGGATGGGGAATTCGTGGTCTTTGTCGGTCCTTCCGGCTGCGGGAAATCGACGACCTTGCGGCTGATCGCGGGTCTTGAAGAGACCACAAGCGGGATCATCGAAATTGGCGACCGCGAGGTGAATAATCTTGAGCCCAAAGAGCGCGATATTGCGATGGTGTTTCAAAACTATGCGATCTACCCGCATATGTCGGTGAAAAAGAATATCGCGTTCGGATTGCGATCTTCAAAGATGCCAAAGCCCGACAAAGAGAAGCGTATTCAAGAGGTTGCTGGTATTCTCGATATGGTGGACCTGTTGGAGCGTAAGCCTTCGCAGCTTTCAGGTGGGCAACGGCAACGGGTCGCCATTGGGCGGGCCATGGTGCGTGATCCTGCCGTGTTCCTGTTTGACGAACCCCTTTCCAATCTTGATGCGCAACTTCGCACACAGATGCGTCTGGAGATAAAACGTCTGCATCAGCGGGTCGGAAATACGATCATCTTTGTGACCCATGATCAGATTGAAGCTATGACCATGGCAGACCGCATCGTGATCATGAAAGATGGTCATATCCAGCAAGTCGGCACGCCAGCCGAAGTTTACCACAAGCCCGCAAATACTTTCGTCGCCCGGTTTATTGGCGCGCCTTCGATGAACATGTTGTCGGCACGCGTGACCGATGGGGGGGTGACGCTTGAAGGCGGGCAGCGCGTGGCTATGGAGTTTGACAGGATACCCGAGGTTTCCGATGTCCTGATCGGTGTGCGCCCTGACGATTTGCACCCAGACGACATTAACCCAATCATCAGTGGTCAGGTCACCGTTCTTGAGCCTTTGGGCCCCGAGACGCTCATCTACGTGGAAACGCCAAGCGGTGAGGTCATCGCGAAGGCAGATGGGCGTAGCCCCCCGAAGGTTGGCGATACGGTTTATCTTGGCGCGGGCGTCGAGCATTTGCATATGTTTGACGCTAAAACCGGAATTGCTTGGACATGAGCGCGGCGATCCTTTGTGCTGGGCGGCTTTATTGCGATGTCGTCTTCACAGGGACGCCACGGCTGCCGACGCTTGGGACCGAAGTTTTTGCCAAAGGTGTGTCCCTGCATGCGGGTGGAGGTGCGTTTATCACCGCTGCAACCCTTGCGGCCTTGGGAGAGCGTGCGTCGCAGTTTTCCATTATTCCAGCCGCGCCGTTCGACGCCACCGTTCTTTCGCAACTCGCGGCGCACAAAGTCACATCGAAACTGTGCCGCCCTGCGTCCGCGGGGGCAGATCCGCAGATCACAGTGGCCATACCCTGTGGGTCAGATCGGGCTTTTTTGACACGGGCTTCCGGGCAGGCCCTTCCGCCGATTGATCCTGGTGCGATGTCAGCGTTTTCCCATCTGCATATTGGCGAGCTTGGAACACTTGAGGAAAATCCGGACTTGGTTGACCACGCTCGCAGGTGCGGGATGACCATTTCGCTTGATTGCGGCTGGCAAGATGAATTTCGCCCTGAGGTTCGGGATTTGATTGCTGCCGTAGATGTTTTTCTTCCTAATCAGCGTGAGTTGGAGGCATTGCTTGCCATTGGGGTGCCGGAGACATGTGCTGCTTTAACCGTGGTAAAGAATGGGAAAGCTGGTGCCAGGGCGCGAAAGTTGCGCCAATCAGAATGGGTGCATGAAGCGACCAAACCTTTGCGCGTTGTGGATGCCACTGGTGCCGGAGATGCGTTCAATGGCGGCTTCATTTCGCAATGGCTGAAAGGTGCTTCTCTTCAGCTGTGCCTTCAAAGAGGCAATGCCTGCGGCGCAGCGTCAGTTCAATCGGCAGGTGGTGTCGGCGGATTGGCAGGAGTGGTGGACGGGCAATTGGCTGAACCAAGCTTTCATTAACGGCTAACAGGCGATTGCCACGCTGATATGGCCGCAAAGTGCACTCAAATGCATCTCCGTTTTGCCCACTTTTTTGTTTAGAAAGTGAGCAATAGGGTAATAAACGCCCGGTTTTGAATGGAACCCTGAATGGCAGCAATCGTGCAAGAAGACGATGGCTTAAGAAGCGTTCTTTGCGCGCTCCCCAAGTTCGGATTGTGCCCGGTTGAGACATTCACCGTTCAGAATTTCGCCTTGAGATGTGCGACGAGGCTCTGGGCGTGACGATCTTTATGAGCCTGCAAAAGCTGTTTGCACGCGATGTTCCCGCGCCGGATGCCGAGCCTTTTCGCCTAACTGGACGGCAAGGCCGCATGCAAGTTTCATCCAATGTTGTTGAGATCACTCAATTTAATGAGATTGAAGGAAATGTGCAATCGCCCAAGTCAGAAAGCGCTAAGCACGAAAATACCAGCCCAATGGTGAGGCCGAACGGCCGTAGCGGGCGCGTCAGGACACGCCTTTTACCGGAAGGCGAACAATGTGGATCAAATAATCCGTCTGAAGGATTTGACACGATGCGCTCTGGTCGCGTGCGCCGGCCGGTTGGCTGGCTTGTTATCATTGAGGGCCCCGGAACCGGCGACTGGTTTGCTTTGGAAAGTGGGTTGACGCACATTGGGCGCGGAGCAGTTCAAGACGTTTGTCTCGACTTCGGGGATCAGACGATTTCGCTACTGAACCACGCTTATATTACATACGACATTGCACAGCATCGCTTTCAGATCAGCCACGGTGAAGGTATCAATTGGGTCCGATTGAACGGTGTCACCGTCGAAGTTAAAGCCGATCTGTCACATGGTGACCGAATTACAATTGGTAAAACTACCCTGCGGATCGCCGCATTTTGCGACGATCATTTCAGCTGGGCGCCCATTCTAGACAAAGGAGGATCGAAATGACCTCGCAGGCTTATGCGCGTTTTGATGTTGCCACAGCACTTGGCCAGGGAATGAGAGAGATCCAGGAGGATGCGGTCGTCACTGACTTCCCAGCTGGAATGGATGTAGGGTTTGTGGTTCTTGCAGACGGAATGGGTGGCCACGCTGCCGGTGAAATCGCAAGTTCCATTCTTGTGACAGAAGTCTTTGCAGAGTTGAAATTCAAGCTTTCTGACTTGAAGAAGCATGAGGCGCATATTCCGGAAATTCTGAAAAGTGCGGCGATGACGTCAAATGCATGTATTCGCGACTACGTCTCTGAAAATCCACGCAACTACGGCATGGGCGCTACATTGGTCGCGCCGCTTCTTGTAGAAGATCGACTGTACTGGATCTCGGTAGGGGACTCGCCTTTGTACCTGCATCGCGATGGCGCTATGTGGCAATTAAACGAAGATCATTCGATGGCACCCGAGATCGACCGAATGGTCGCGAAGGGTCTTCTTTCCCCAGAGGAAGGCTTGCATCACCCTGACCGCAATTGCCTGCGTTCGGTTTTGCTTGGCGATAGCGTGGCAAAGATTGATTGTCCGCAAGAACCGTTTCATGTTCGCGAAGGCGATATCGTTTTGGTTGCCAGCGATGGTTTGCAGTCGCTCACCAACGCCGAGATTTCGGCTGTGGTGAGCGACAACGAAGAACGCTCGAGTACTGAGATTGCATTTGCGTTGCTAACTACTGTGAATGCATTGAAAGACCCAGATCAGGATAATATTTCGGTTTCGGTTATCAAAGTAAACCGTACGCAGGCGGCGGCGGCTTTTCCACAATACCGATCCCGCCGTGCTGTTGGTGGTATGTCTCAGACAAGGCTTTTATCATTCCAAAGAGAAGGTTAAGTAAAATAGCTCAATTATCTTCTTACACGTTTTCCGTGCTAATATTCCCGTCGGGTGCTTGTTTGCGTTTGCGTTTGCGTTTGCGTACAGGTCCAGTCTTTTGATTTTTTGGCCCAAAGTCAGATTGTGGAAGGGACGTCTCCCTTCAAATATACCCGTGCACTTCATATGGAGCATCGACAGAGCGTGTTTTTGACCGGGCGGACTCTGAGGATCTTACTGCTGTAGTTGCCGCACGTGCGTCCTTCTTTGGAGACCAGATACAAAGACCCCCTCGAACCCAAGCGGCGAGGCCAATGCCAGTGGTTGGTGGCTTAGTTGCTCAGCGAGTTGAGCCCGGCCAAGGTCTTGCAGGTAGTTGCGTATCGATGCTCGGCGATGGTTCCGCTGACGCGCGGAAAAGGACAGTAATTCCCTCAACTGCGGTTGGAGTGCTATCGCGTTGCATTGTTGTAAAATTGGTATCTGCGACCGCAAACACAAAACTGAAACTTGCCTCGGATACGGTAGGGAACGAAATTTGTGGAGGGCGCGCAGCTGTCACAAGCCTCTCTAGGCGTGGAAGCGTTGCGGACTGTTCGCCTTGCAGTAAGACTGGCGACGCCACTGCAGCCGTCCATTCCACGTTAGCAGTGCGCGCGTCAGTGTCTGATGGGATCACGCTCTCAGTCAGGAATGTCGGAATGGTAGGTTCAATTAGAGCGGGTGTTGCGTAGAGCGCCATTGGGACCGCCTCCGCCACAACAGCAGGGGTTTCTTGATCGATTACAAGTTCTTGCGCAACGGTGCCTTGGGTCATCAAATAGCCAGCGATGCCGGCGCTTGCCAAGATAGCGACTGCGAGACCGCCGATCAAAGCCACCGGCTTGCCGCGCTTGGCATCACATTCGGCCGATAGCATTTCTCTACGAACGCTGATTTCTCTCAAGTCTGGGAGAGTTTCGTGTTTCTCAATCTTTCCGGGTGCGGGAGCCGGTGCTGGCACGCTGGCATGGACGTCAATTTTCTTGACCTTTGTCTCGGATTTTGCGGGCCGGTTTGCCAACCGACGCATCCACTCCTCGGCGGTCTGGATGCGGTCTTTTGGGTTGATCTTTAGCGCGGTGTCAATCGCCTCTAGAAACCGTGGAGGATAGCCGTGAATGCGTTTTGCAAGCGGCACATATGGGTCGGGCTGCTTTTGTGCGAGGGCTGACATTCGCTTTTGTCCGTCTTCTGGCGCTTCGCCAGAGATCGCGTGGTACAGTGAGGCCGCCAGAGAATAGATGTCGCTCCAGGGGCCCTGATCGGCTCCGGCGATGTAAAATTCTTGCGGGGAATAGCCGTCTTTGACGAATTTCATCTGAGAAATCGCCCGCTTCGAGCTTGGCACCGTCTTTCGTGCGGCTCCGAAATCAATCAGGATCGGTTCGCCCGTCCTATCTATCAGAATGTTGTCGGGTGAAATATCGCGATGCAACATGCCCATGTTGTGGATGTATCGGACGGCGGGCAAAATTCGCTTTGTAAGACGCAGAATTTCTCTTGCGGTCATGCGCTCGGAATCGAAATCTATCCGCTCGAGCAGGTCCATTCCATCGATATAGTCGATCGCCATATAAGCGGTGTCATTTTCCTCGAATACCTGGTGCACGTGCACAATGTTCTTATGGGTGAGGGCCGCTAGATTGTGGGCTTCGGATACAAAGCCTTCGATCATGCCTGCGAGTTCATTTGTGTATTCGGCTGAGCGGGCGGCCACTTTTGTGCCTTTGCGCCGACACATCACGCCGGGGAAGCATTCTTTGATAACGACCGGGCGTCCCAGGCTGTCTCGGGCGCGATATGTAATCCCGAAGCCGCCGCTGTTTAGGTATTCGTCAATCGTGTACTGGCCGCGCAAAAGCGCAGTTCCAGGCGCCAATTCATCCCCGGTATCGGCGGGCAATCTTTCGTCACTCTCGCGAAAATTACTCAGATTTATGACTTCACTTCGTAGCAGTGACCCGGCTCCCCGTGGGAAAGAATTTTTGGCGTTCTGGTGCGCCGTTTCGTCGTGGTTAATGCTCGTTTAGGGAGAGAATGTGATTACAATTGGGCGGGCTGAGGGTGTGTTCTTGCCGCTGGCACGACCACAGTGCGTTTGTCGGATCGTGAGCTTTGCCGGAACCATTGGCATTGCATCTGTGCGCTCTTCCTCAAAAATGTGAAAACCGGCTGCGACACAGACGGTTATTCTAGAGATACAATGGGTTATGGTGGGATGTTGACCCTGCCTTTGAGGCTCGGGATGTCTTTCCAGCGGCCGCTTTGGGGCCGCTGGAGAGTATTATTGCAATCGCGTTAAGCGTGTGCGTCTAGTTTCCATAGGCTACAGAGGGCAGCCACGTCACAAGCGCCGGAAATTCGAAGACGATGAGCAATCCAAGGAGTTGCAGCAGCACGAATGGGATCACGCCTTTGTAGATGTGGGCAATCGTGACGCCCGGAGGACACACACCCTTAAGGTAGAACAGCGCGAAGCCCACCGGCGGCGTCAAGAAGGACGTCTGCAACGTGACGGCCACCAAGATCGCGAACCATGTCACCACGGGTTCTGCTACCTGATTGAAGTCTGGTATATCGCTCTCGATGCCGAGGCCCTGAATAATCGGCAACATCAATGGCATGATGATGATCGTAATCTCGATCCAATCAAGAAGAAATCCGAGCAGGAAGATGATGAACAGGATGAAAAGGATGATCATGTAAGGGTCATCAAATACCGACAATACGAGACCTTCGATGATTTCATCGCCGCCGTAACGACGTAGAATGAAGGCAAAGAAATTTGCCGCCAAGAAGATGCCGACGATGTAACCTGAAGTATTGAGCGTCGAGCGGCTGACTTCGCGCAAAACCTTGAAGTTCAGGCGGCGGTTGCCAAGAGCCAAGAGTGTTGCACCAAGGGCACCAAGGCCGGAGGCTTCGGTCGGAGTTGCGATGCCGCCAAAGATCGATCCAAGTACAAGGAGGATAAGCATCATCGGAGGGACAACTGCTTTCAAAACCTCTTTGACCACCGTCCAGCCGAGTTCCTCGGTTTTCTCTGGTGCAGGCATCGCGTCGGGTTTGATGAGGCCGTAGATCACGATGAAAGTGATATAAAGTCCGCCAAGAATGAGGCCCGGGAAAAGGGCGCCCATAAACAGATCACCGAGGCTGATGGCCAGCTGGTCTGACATGATCACCAGCATGATTGAGGGGGGAATAAGAATGCCCAATGTGCCGGCTGATGCGATAGTTCCAGTGGCGATCGGCTTGGAGTAATTCTGCGCCATCATCGCGGGCAGGGCCATTACGCCAAGCAGCGTGACAGATGCGCCGATAACGCCGGTTGAGGCGGCAAGGATGATGCCGATCAAAAGAACTGTCAGGGACAAGCCGCCGCGCAAACCGCCGAACAGTTTTTGCATTGAATGCATCATGCGCTGTGCAACGCCTGACTGGTCCAGCATCAGGCCCATAAAGATAAACATTGGCAAAGCGACCAAAACAGGGTTTTTAACCGTGCTGCCGAAGATACGTCCCGAGAGCGCGCCAAGTTTCTGGTAATCGATGCCGGTGCGATCGAATTCGATTATGCCGCGAAAGAAGCTGCGGTTTGGATCGAGGAAGACTTCGGCGATCACAACAAAAACAAGACTGACCCCCACCAGAGCCATGGCAACCGGGATGCCGCGAAACAGCATCCAGATGAAGGTCATGAACATCGCAATGACTGCGATTTCGTTCAGGGTCAGAAACTCAAACATGTCTTACGATCCCGCCTTGCGCGATGTGTCCCTGGCACGCAGAGCCAGGATAATGATTGGGGTCAGGATCAAAGCTGCCGCAACTGTGTAGGTCAGCTCGTAGTTGCCTAACTCGATCTCACCAAAGGCTGGTCCGCGGGCGATGTCTCGCGCCGAGGTTCCCTCTTCAGCGAAGGCCGACATGATAAGATAGAGGCCGTAGTAAATAGACAAGTTGACGAACATAAAGGTCGCGGGGAATGCAGCCCAAAGTTGGCGCCAGAGTTTTGGCTCATGCAGGCGTGTGAGATTGCGGACAATGGCTGACCAGCAAGCGATGCCAATAAAGACAAAGGACGCATTCATAAAGGCCTTCAGTATCCACAAGCCATGCAGGCCGTTGGGGCTGTCGGAGCCCTCGTTGGCGCGGATGGAGCTTAGCGCGTAGTCGTAGGTAACGTCCCAAGACAGTATGATGAACGGCAAAAACAGCCAACCAAGCGCGAACAAGTTGATTCGTGTCTTTTTTTCAGGCGGGAAACTGTCATAGAGGATATCGACGCGCACGTGGCTGTCGGTCGTCACCGCGTATCCGACGCCCATCAGAACGGCTGCTCCGTAAAGCCACCATTGCAGGTCATCAAGCCAAGCTTGGTTCATTCCATTATTGCGCAATATAACTTGCGCGGTAATCGCCAGCATCAGGATCGGAAACAGCCAAGCCGCAATGTTTGAGACCTGGATGATAAAACGGTCGCCACGATTGTGTTCTTCTCGTCCAATCTCTCCGGGATCAGATACAGCAACGAGTTCTTCTACGGTATCCATGATGCGATCTCCTCCCAAAGACATATACGCGGCACAAAGGGGCGGCCTTGCGCCGCCCCTTTGATGGTTAGTTCAAGTCGTCGCTATCAGTTGCGCGGACGCTTCAGGTAGATGTTGTCATTCCAAACTTTGTAGCCTTCGCGGAATTCCTGAAGGTCGGCCCAGACTTCTGCGAAGTAAGGGTCCTCTGCTGCAAGCTCTGCTGCAACTTCACCCCATGCGCTTTCGAATGCCGCCAGCATCTCATCCGGCCACTGACGGATGGTAACGCCGTTTTCCTCAACGTTTACCTTCATGGCGCCAAAGTTCACCGCCTCGCCTTCAGCGTAGTTGGTGGTGATGTTGGCGAGACATGCGATTTCGATCTGCTTTTGGGACTTCTCATCAAGGTCTTCCCAGCGATCTTTGTTGATCAGCAGTTCGAACATCGTCGCAGGCTGGTGCCAGCCAGGGAAGTAGTTGTTCGATGCAATATTGTAAAAGCCAAGACGTTGGTCGATCAGAGGCATCGAGAATTCGGTTGCGTCAATTGCGCCGCGCTCGAGTGCCGGGAAGATGTCGCCTGCTGCGAGAAGCGATGTCGAAACACCAAGACGCTGCATGACTTCGGCGCCAAGCCCGAAGAAGCGCATGTTCAGACCCTCAAGGTCTGCAACCGACTTGATCTCTTCTTTAAACCAACCGGATGTCTCTGGCGCGATGATACCGCACGGCAGAACTTTTACGTTGTAGCCGTTCTCGTCATACATGCGCTGGAACAGCTCGTGGCCGTCATCGTAAAGCATCCATGCAAGAAATTCACCGGCTTCCGGACCGAAAGGGACGGCTGCAAAAAGCGAGGCGGCAGTGATCTTTCCCTGCCAGTAACCTGAAGTTGTATAGGCTGCGTCCACGGAACCGCTGGACACTGCGTCGAGCGCTTCAAGAGTTGGGACAAGCTCGCCCGGATCAAAGTGTTCGAACTCCACGTCGGAGGCGATGCTGTTAATCTTCTCGACAAAGTCCACGCCAGCGGTACCAAGAATCGGAAGGTTGCGGGAAAACGCTGATGTCATTTCAATGACTTCTTGCGCCTGTCCTGCGCCACTAGTTGCCATAACTGCAGCGAGACTTGCCGCGATTGTCTTGTTTCTCATGGTATTCCTCCCAGAATATCAGCCCTTTTCGGGCTTTATTGGTCAAAGAATTTATGCTGTGAAGCATGACCAGTGCGCCACGTTGCGAGTTAATTGTGTTCGCGGAGTTAATACATGTCGCACCGATGCACAACTTGTGAGGGAAAATTTCCCTATCTTTACTATTTGTGGCGCATCTCTCGCGGCAGTTTAGCTTAAGGCCTTCCTCCACTTCACGAATGCCTATTTATTCAGCAGTTTTTGGGCGCGGGCTCTAGCTTTGAGTGTCGACAATGTTTCCGGTGTCGAGGTGGCCCTGAACAGGAGCCCAGAATGAAAGAGTTTTGTTGTTAATGCTTGGCGCCATTCCAGCGTGTCGGCCCTTTTGGTGGAAGGCGCGGCTGAAGGAAGCGTTTTGATCGCTTCGCCTGCAGAAGTACGACGATAAAAGCGTGACGTTCAATTTGCCATTTTGTGCAGTATTTCGCTCTCCATAGGCGCTCTTCATACTTGGTTTGACACCGTGTATTAGGATGAAATTCTTCTTGTGAGGACGAAGATGGCAATTGAGAAATTCACGGGCAGTTTTACCCAGCAAGAACCACTCCCTGCCGCGGCGCTCGAGCGCGTCAATGCGGTCTTGAATTCGGGGCGCCTTCATCGCTATGGCGCTGCGGATGGAGAGGTGCCGCAAGCGCAGCAGGTTGAGGCAATCTATGCCGAATGGCAGGGTGCGGATTATTGTCTTGCGGTGACATCGGGGGGGCAAGCGTTGCAAATCGCGCTTCGTTCAGTTGGCGTGGTGCCAGGCGATACGGTTCTGACAAACGCCTTCACTCTTGCGCCAGTTCCCGGAGCGGTCGCAGCTGTCGGGGCGACGTCGGTTCTTGTGGAAACGGACGCGAACCTGACGATTGATATCGAAGACCTCGACCGCAAGGCCGCAATATCAGCTGCGCGCGTGCTGCTGTTGTCTCATATGCGCGGGCACATTGCTGACATGCAGCGCGTACTTGCGGTCTGCAAGGCGCGGGGGTTGATGTTGGTTGAAGACTGCGCGCACACGATGGGAGCGACTTTTGGTGGCGCGCGTTCGGGAAGCCACGGGGACGTCGCTTGTTTTTCGACGCAAACTTATAAGCACATCAATTCTGGAGAGGGTGGGTTTCTCACGACCAACGACGCTAGAATTGCGGCGCGTGCAACGATGCTGTCGGGCAGCTATATGAATTTCATGCGCCATGGAGCTGGACCGGATGAAACGGAATATAAAACAACGCGTTACGAGATGCCTAACATGTCAGCACGGATTGATAATCTGCGTGCCGCGCTTCTAATTCCGCAGATCGAAGGCTTGGATGGCAATGTCTCGCGGTGGAATTTGCGCCATGACGTTTTGGCTGGCGCGCTTCGAAACGTTCCGGGAGCGGTTTTGCCCCAAGGTCTTGCAGATGTGCGTCGGGTTGGTTCCTCTTTCCAGTTTCGTCTCCCTTCGGCAGATAAGGACATTTGCCGTGCGGTTGTCGCGCATGCAGCGACACTTGGGGTCGAGCTGAAATGGTTTGGGGCCCCGGAGCCACTTGGTTTCACCTCAAACCATAAAAGCTGGCGCTATATGGCGGAGCAGTCCTTACCCGCGACCGATGAAATCCTGCTGACGCTGTTTGACATGCGTGTGCCTTTGAGCTTCTCGTTAGTTGATTGCGCTCAAATCGGCAGTATTCTTCAGCATGTGCTAGAGCAGGAAGTCGGCTTGATTAATGCGTGAGAATTGTGCCCCAAGCCATTGCGGTAATTAGGTTGTTTTGTTTTCGGCCTGTAGGGCCGTCACAGCAATCATATTGACCACATCTTGGGCTGTGCAACCGCGCGATAAGTCATTTGCTGGTCTTGCAAGACCTTGCAAGATCGGGCCGATTGCTGCGCACCCACCGATACGCTGGGCGATTTTGTAGCCGATGTTACCTGCGTCAAGATTTGGAAAAATCATTACATTGGCTTGCCCTGCCACTTCAGAGCCCGGTGCCTTTGAGGCACCGACAGATGGGGTGAAGGCTGCGTCGAATTGTAGTTCGCCGTCGCTTGCAAGGTCAGGCCGCTGTGCCCTGAGGAGGTCAGTTGCCTTTGAAACCTTGTTAACCGTCTCATGTTTTGCGCTGCCTTTTGTGGAAAAGGACAGCATTGCGACTCTAGGTGTTTCGTTTAGCAGGGCGGCGTAAGAGTCGGCCGACTGAGCTGCGATAGTGGCCAGTTCAAGAGCGCTGGGATCGATGACGAGCCCGCAGTCGGAAAAGACCATGGCGGTCCGACCGGACGGGTGGTCGTCGGGCAGAACCATAATAAAGAGGCTGGAAACGAGGGCTGCGTCGGGCGCTTTGCCAATAACCTGAAGCGCCGCGCGCACCGTGTCTGACGTTGTGGCAACAGCGCCGCCAACGGTGCCGTCGGCTTGACCGAGGCGAACGAGCATGGCTGCAAAGATCAGAGGATTCCGCGCTTCCTTGGCTGCTTTTTCGGGCGTGACCCCTTTGTGTTTGCGCAGTTCGAAAAATGCGCCGGCGACGTCTTTCGTTAGCGCAGATGTTCCGGGATCTTCGATTTTCAAGGCATCGCTCGGCGTTCCGCCTTGGGCGACAAGCTCGGCTCTGATCGCCTCTGCCGGACCGACGAGAACAATAGATGCAAGGTTCGATGCAACGGCTTGAATTGCGGCGGCCACGATCCGGGGATCGTGGCCTTCGCTTAGGACAATACGTGAGGGGTGCGCCGCCGCTCGGGCGTGTAAATCATCCAGAACTGACATGCGGCACACTTCCTGTTTGTCATGAGGGCGCTTTACGCGCCGATCTGTTCGATCATATCGGATGCACTGATGCCAGCGACTGCAACGGGCTTCTTCATCGCGTCGCGGCGGAACGGATCGCCAAGTTCTTGGTTGATCATGGCTTCAATCAAGGTGGTCTTGCCATGCTCCATCTGGTCCTTGATCGCTTTGTTCAGCGCTGCTGTCAGCTCGTCCATCGTGCGCGCGACGACACCTTCCAGGCCACAAGCCCGCGCGATGCCCGCGTAGCTGACTTCCTCGTCAAGCTCAGTCCCTACAAAGTTGTCCTCGAACCAAAGGGTCGAGTTTCGCTTTTCCGCACCCCATTGGTAGTTGCGGAACACGACCTGCGTGATTGCAGGCCAATCACCGCGACCGATCGCCGTTAGCTCGTTTACTGCGATGCCGAAAGCGCCATCGCCGGCAAAGCCCACGACCGGAACACTGGGCCGGCCGATTTTTGCACCAACAATTGCCGGAAGGCCATATCCGCAAGGGCCAAACAGACCCGGAGCAAGGTATTTTCGGCCCTCGTCGAAGTCAGGATAGGCATTGCCGATCGCGCAGTTGTTGCCGATATCGGACGAGATGATCGCGTTGCGCGGAAGCGCCGATTGGATTGCGCGCCACGCCATGCGGGGGCTCATCCAATCTGGCTTGGATTTACGCGCACGCTCGTTCCAGTCGGTCCCCGGATCGTCCTGCTCGTGATCCATCGAAGACAGCTGCTGAGCCCAACGCGACTTAGTTTCCGAGATCTTTGCTTTGCGCTCGGAACGACCTGCGTCGCCTGCGCCATCTGTGAGGTTTTTAAGGATGCCTTTTGCCACGCGCGCGGCGTCGCCGACGATACCGACGGTGACTTTTTTGGTCAAGCCGATGCGATCGGGGTTGATGTCCACCTGAATGATCTTTGCATTTACTGGCCAGTATTCAATGCCATAGCCTGGTAGGGTCGAGAACGGATTAAGGCGTGTCCCAAGCGCGAGGACTACGTCCGCCTCCTTAATCAACTCCATCCCGGCCTTTGAGCCGTTATAGCCAAGCGGCCCTGCAAACAGTGGGTGCGAACCTGGGAAAGCGTCGTTGTGCTGGTAGCCAACGCAAACGGGTGCGTCGAGCTGCTCGGCCAGAAGGCGAGAAGCATCTATCCCGCCGGCTGAAAGCACCACACCGGCGCCGTTCAGGATGACCGGGTTCTTGGCGGTCGACAAAAGAGAGGCTGCTTCGACAACCGAGTTTTCACCGCCCGAGGACGCTTCGAATTCGATCGGATCGGCAATTTCGACATCAATAACCTGAGTCCAGAAATCGCGTGGAATGTTGATTTGGGCAGGGCCGGAGAGACGCTTGGCCTGACTGATTACACGTGTCAGAACTTCGACTACGCGAGAAGCGTCGCGGACTTCTTCCTGGTAGGCAACCATGTCTTCAAACAGTTTCATCTGCTCGACTTCCTGAAAGCCACCCTGACCAATGGTTTTGTTGGCTGCCTGCGGGGTGACCAGAAGCAAGGGTGTGTGGTTCCAGTAGGCGGTCTTTACGGCGGTGACGAAGTTCGTGATGCCAGGACCGTTTTGCGCGATCATCATCGACATCTTGCCGGTGGCACGGGTGTATCCGTCCGACATCATGCCTGCGGACCCTTCGTGCGCGCAGTCCCAGAACTTTATGCCAGCTTTTGGGAAAATGTCTGAAATGGGCATCATTGCTGAGCCGATGATCCCGAAAGCGTGGCCAATGCCGTGGCGTTGCAGGACTTTAACAAAGGCCTCTTCAGTGGTCATTTTCATGAACGGTCTCCCATATTAGTCAGGCCTCCGGAGCGGAGGCGTTCGCGATGTAATTAGCGTCCGAGCGGCACCGCACAGTAGGGCCAGAGAGGCTGTGTCTCTCAGTCCAGTTTTGCGATCTCTTCGGCAATAAGTTCGATACCGCGTTGAATCTTCGATGATGAAATCGACGAATAGGCCAATCGGTAGCGATTGTTTGGTCCCTTGCCCGGAGCATAAAAGCTTCGACCTGGCTCGAGGACAACGCCTTTTGCACGCAAAGCAAGTGCAAGGTCTTCGGTGTCGACGCTTTCGGGCGCTTTCATCCAGAAACACGAGCCTCCTGACACGGCCGGAACGGCATAGGTGAGCCCGCAATCATCAATCGCCGCCTCCATAATCTGCCGGCGGCGTTGGTAGGCTTTCCGCATTCTGTTGATCTGAGCATTGTAGTGCCCAAGCGACAGGAAGTTTGCGGCGTTGCGTTGGATATGCCACGGCGGATGGCGCATTATGGTCGAACGAAGCGCGCGCGCCTGTTCGATTAGCGCGGATGGAGCAACCATAAAGCCAAGTCGCAAACCGGGGAATAAGGATTTCGAGAATGATCCGATGTAGACTACGCAACCCGCCTGATCGAGCGATTTCAACGTGGGCGATGGAGAACGTTTGAACGCAAGTTCAAACTCGTAGTCATCCTCGACAATAACAAAGCCTTTTTCCGAAGCCAGGCGAAGCAGTTCTTTTCTCCGATCCAACGGCATGCTGGCATTTGTCGGGCTGTGATGGCTTGGCGTGGTGAACACCACATCCACCTGATCTGGAAGCGCGTCGGGGGGTAGGCCATCTTCATCGACATCCACTTCAACCGTGTGGCACCGCGTTTCGCTAAGGATTTCTCGAAATCCACGGTAGCCGGGGTTTTCGATCACGGCGATCCGGCGCTGGGTCAAAAGAAGTTGCGCCGTAAGCCACAAGGCGTTCTGTGCGCCCATCGTCACAAGAATATTCTCGGGGCGCGCGCGAATGCCACGTCGCGTTGTTATGTTGCGTTGGATGTATTCGATCAGCTTCGGGTCGTCGCGCTCGTACTGATCCAACGTGAGCGCGGCGAAGTCCTTTTGCCCGAGGGCCTGAAGCGCGCAAAGGCGCCAGTTTTGATGGTCGAACAACGACTGGTCGGATTGTCCGTAAATAAACGGGTAGGGGTAGCTTTGCCAATCGTCGGGGCGCGTGATTGTGCGAGCCGGCGGCGGGCGGTGATTGAGAACTCGAGCCCAGTCGAAACTGCCGTCGGTTTCGTCTTTTGACAGTTCGAAATTGGGAGAGCTGGGGGCAGTTTCCGATACGAAATATCCCGAACGACCACGGGCTACGAGATAGTCATCTGCCACAAGGTCCGTGTAGGCGATGGTAACTGTTATCCGACTGATGCTCAGATGTTTGGCCAGCATCCTGCTGGATGGCATGCGCTCGCCAGCGCGGTAACGGCCGGAAAGAATGCCCTCCACCACTGCACGTTTGATCCGGTGCTGCAGCGTGCTGTCGGGGTCGGGTTCCAGAAAGAATGTGTCGAGGTGTATGACCATATCTGGACCGATCCTGCACGAGAATCGGTCCAGATACTAGGTCCAGATTTAGGACTTACCTTTCCAAGGCACGAGATAGTCTTCGGCCTTGCGCATCAGGATGTCGATGCCGTAGCCAATGACCCCGATCAGGATGATACCCATGATCACGATGTCGGTTAGCTGGAACTTCGAGGCGACCATGATCATCATGCCCGCGCCTTTTTCCGCAGCGACAAGTTCTGCCGCCACAACCGTGCCCCAACAGACGCCCATGGCAACTCGCGCGCCGGTGAAAATCTCCGGCAGCGAATTCGGCATGATCACGTAACGCATGATCTGCCATTTGGACGCGCCGAGAGAGTAGGCCGCGTGCACCTTTGTGATGTTCACGCCAGACACGCCCGCTCGGGCGGCGATGGTCATGATCCAAAGTGCTGCAAGGAACAAAAGGATGATCTTGCCGGTTTCACCGATGCCAGCCCAAATAATCACAAGCGGGATCAAAGCGAGAGGTGGGACGGGGCGCATAAACTCAACGATCGGATCAAACCAACCACGGAACCAACCCGAGAGACCCATCGCATATCCAAGTGGGATACCAACGAGTGCGCCGAAGATAAAGCCAACAACAACGCGAAAAAGCGAGAACCCAAGGTGCTCAATAAGCGTCGAATTCTGGTACCCTTCGCTTGAGATGCTGACAAGCCGGCCCCAAACCGCTTCGGGAGATGGAAGCCAGATCGGCTCCATTTGCCAGCCCTTTGCAGGCTTGTAGTTGAGTGTGCCTTTGGACGTCATTGAAACGGCGCCACTAGCGACCGAGACTTCCTCGCCGGGCGCGATGGCTTTACCATCGATCGCAACGATTGCGGCTCCTTCTTTGCGGCCAATCTCATCGTTTGCGTCGACGCGGATCAGTTTCGAGCGCCAAGCGCCGACAATGTCACTATCGTTTTTCGCGAACCCGTCGCCTGGATCAACTTCAAGGGCTTCGACCTCTTGACCAAGCCTGAAAACGCGAAAGGAAACTTCGGCGTCGTCGGTTTGTCCGTCGCTCGTTTTTACCGTGTAGCTGAAGGACGAGTCGCCAACGAACGGGCCGGGCGCATGGATTGGAGTTAGTTTCGAACCGGTAAAGGCAGCCCAGATCAAAAAGATCGCTATAACCGAGATGAAAGACGCGGCGCGATTTGGTGTGACCGCACTTTCGTCGCCGAAGGTTACGGTTTTAAGAGACGTGAAGTCTCGTGAGGCATCCATGCGCGAGTTCACGAACTGGACTGCAAAGAAGGCAGCCACAAAGATTGCGATATAGATTAAAAGAATGATCATGCCGCGTCCTCCGACCGACCCATGATCTCATCTTCCATATCCCAGATCATGTTGAGGATTTCCTCACGGGTCTCATTGTATTCGGTGTGGTGTTTTACTTCGCGCAAGTCAGCGCCGACGCCCATTTCTGCGAATGGCAGGCGGTATTCCTTATGAATGCGCCCAGGGCGGGGGGCCATTACAATAAGTCGCTCTCCTAACAAAAGGGCTTCTTCAACCGAGTGCGTGATGAGAATGATCGTCTTGCCTGTCTCTTTCCAAAGATCAAGGACCAGCGACTGCATCTTTTCACGTGTCAGCGCGTCAAGGGCGCCAAGGGGTTCGTCCATGAGGATGACGTCGGGGTCGTTGGCAAGGCAACGGGCTAGGGCAACACGTTGTTGCATGCCGCCGGATAGCTCATAGATCGCTTTGTCTTTGAAGTCTGCCAATCCGACGACCTCAAGAAGGTGATCTACTCTCGGGCTGTATTCGGATTTGGGAACCTTATTCATCTTCGGACCGAACGCCACGTTCTCGCGTACATCCATCCACTCGAACAAAGCACCTTTTTGGAACACCATGCCACGTTCTTGCGCGGGGCCGGTGACGACGTGGTCGTTCAGCTGCACGGTCCCAGATGTCGGGGCCAAGAAGCCTGCCACAATATTCAGCAAAGTGGTTTTGCCACAGCCCGAGGGGCCAAGAACACTCATCAACTCGCCGCTTTGAATGTCGAGAGAGACATCCTGCAAGGCTTGCACATGACTGCCGTTCGGCAAGTCGAACCGCATCGAAATATTGTCGAGCACAAGACTAGACATAATCGGCCTCCCTGATTATTTTTGTTCTTCATTTGGCCGGGCTGTGAGCAAAGCGAGTCCGGCGGCACATCATTTACTGTGCATAAGATAAAGGCCCGGCGCGAGTAAAACCTGCGCCGGGCCGATAGTTTTTGCGATTACATTGCGTTTGCAGCAACCAACGCGCTTGTGTTGATCGTTGGTGCATAACTATCAAGCGCACCGTCAATGGAACCAGCAGCAACGAAAACGTCTGCAACGCCTTTCATCGAGCTTTGAACCGTACCGCCGAACCATGCCGCACCCAGCTGCTCTTCAACGGATGGGAACTTGAAGGTTGCCAGCGTTTCGGCTGTTGCAGTTTCATCCATACCAGCGTCTTTTGCGATGACCGGTATCATTGCGTCGGCATCGGCGCCACCAGCGTTCCAGATTGCGTTTGCATCTGCAGTCACTTTCAGGAACTTGGCCAGCAATTCGCCTTCTTCAGCGATGAAGTTCGCCGGTGCAGTCGTGGCGTCAAACACCAAAATGCCGATTTCTTCTTTTTCGGCTCCCGTCAGGAGAACGTTACCGCTTTCCTTCATGCGACGCAGCGCGCCACCCCAACCACAGGCCATGTCGATCGCCCCTTGAGCAAGAGCAGCAGCTCCTTCCGCAGGCGCCATGTCAACAACTTCCAGCGATGCAACATCAACGCCGAAGTGGGCCATCTGGCTCAGGAAACCGAAATGTGCGGCGGTGCCAAGTGGTACAGCAACTTTTTTGCCGGCTAGTTCGCCTGCGCTCATCTTGTCGATTTCAAGATCAGTGCGTACGACGCAGTTGTCGTTGTCCGAGTAGGACACGGCGATGTCGACGATCTGGATGTCCTGACCCGCAGAGGCTGCAACCACGAAAGGTGGTACGCCTTGGCTGACGGATATTTGCACGTCGCCGGATGCCATTGCAGCGGACATTGCTGTGCCGGTGTCAAAGCTGACCCAGTTGACCTTGATGCCCATTGCTTCATCGTAAGCGCCAGTCACTTTGGCGTACTGAAACGGCATTGGCCATTCGAGGAAATACGCAACTGTGATCTCGTCTGCGGCTTTGGCTACGTTGACCGAGGCCATCATCGCCATGACGGCTGCGGTGCAGCCGAGAGTGATTTTCGTTTTCATACTATTCTTCCCTGAGGTTCCCGGGTTTTTTGTTTTTTGACCCGATTTCATTCACCGGGGGACACTATAGACGGATAGAAATGGAAGCCCATAGGTCCAGTAATCTTGTTGCGCTTAAGGCCAGTTTTGCGTTCAGTCTGGTCTGAAGGCTCTCTTCAAAAGTCTTGTACTGGCTCTATACCCGAACAGCGACTGGCCCTAACGTGTA
Source organism: uncultured Boseongicola sp. (assembly GCA_905479635.1). GTDB lineage: Bacteria > Pseudomonadota > Alphaproteobacteria > Rhodobacterales > Rhodobacteraceae > Boseongicola. Next base: position 51,629 of record CAJQNG010000105.1, read on the forward strand.
TTTTTGGAATGAAGCAAAACAAACCGTCAAGCCGCATTCGGATGCGATTTAAAGCGAGGGAAATGCCGTGAATACGCAGATAACCAAAAATGACCTCACCCAAGTTGTGGAGGCCGACCGGGCGCATCTTTGGCATCATTTGATGCAGCATAAATCTCTTGAGTCCAATGATCCGCGGATCATCGTCGAAGGTAAGGGGATGCGGGTCTGGGACCAAAACGGCAAGGAACACCTTGATGGTGTGTCGGGCGGCGTCTGGACTGTGAACGTGGGCTACGGCCGCGAGCGTATCGCCAATGCTGTGCGCGATCAGTTGGTGAAGATGAACTACTTTGCCAATTCGGCAGGGTCGATCCCAGGATCGATTTTTGCAGAAAAGCTGATTTCCAAGATGCCGGGTATGAGCCGCGTCTACTATGTGAACTCGGGATCTGAGGCGAATGAGAAAGTCTTCAAGTTGGTGCGTCAGATCTCGCACAAGCTTTATGATGGCAAGAAATACAAAATTCTATATCGGGACCGCGACTATCACGGCTCGACACTGGCGACGATGTCGGCGGGCGGTCAAAACGAGCGAAATGCACAATACGGACCTTTTGCGCCCGGGTTTGTGAAGGTACCGCATTGTCTTGAGTATCGCAGCCAATTCGGCGACGTGGCCGACTATGGAATTCGGGCTGCAAACGCGATCGAAGAGGTCATTTTGCGCGAGGGGCCGGACACCGTCGGCGCGCTGTGTCTTGAGCCTGTGACGGCGGGCGGCGGCGTGATCACGCCGCCTGAAGGGTATTGGGAGCGGGTTCAGGAGATTTGCGCGAAGTACAACATATTACTCCATATCGACGAAGTCGTTTGTGGCGTCGGGCGGACAGGCAAATGGTTCGGTTACCAGCAATATGATGTGAAGCCGGACTTTGTCACAATGGCGAAGGGTGTTGCGTCGGGGTATGCCGCCATCGCCTGCATGGTGACGACAGAGCGCGTATTCGACCTGTTCAAATCGGCTCCTGACGATCCAATGGATTATTTTCGCGATATTTCCACCTTTGGCGGCTGTACTGCCGGGCCTGCTGCCGCGATTGAAAACATGGCGATTATCGAGGAAGAAGGATTGCTTGAAAACACGATCGCTATGGGCGAGCGGGTGCTTGAGAATTTGAACGCTCTGGCTCAAAAACATGCGGTGATTGGGGATGTGCGGGGCTTGGGGTTGTTTGCTGGCGCCGAACTGGTGGTAGATCGCACGACCAAAGAGCCCGCAGACGAAAAGCTAGTGCAGCGGGTTGTGGCGGACTGCATGCAGCAGGGCGTTGTTATTGGCGCGACCAACCGTTCGTTGACGGGGTTCAACAACACGCTGTGTCTCAGCCCGGCGCTTATTGCGACTGCGGATGACATCGATGCAATCACCCATGCCATCGACGAAGCATTGGGACGTGTGTTTGGCGGCTGATGCTGACAAATTGAAGAAAATAGAGGGCTGGACCGTGGTGTCTGGCCCTGAACCCACTAATTTTTCGCGGCGTCGCGCATGTTTGTCTCAGCGTCAGCTGGCCAATAGCCGCCAAAGCAAAGGGTTAAGTCCCGTAAACAGTGGCCGAGAATAAGAACGTCAATTCTAAGGCTCTGTCTCGCGTTCGTGCGCCACATTACCCGCTTATGTTTCAAAAAGTGGCGCCCCGTTAGAA
>CAJQNG010000106.1 GCA_905479635.1 uncultured Boseongicola sp.
GTCCTCAAGGAGAGCTTGCAGTTGCATCGTGCCGCCATTGTCACTGACGGGTCGGATCAGAGACCCATCCGGAGCGGCCAGTCTTTGTTGCATCGACACAACCTGTTTGGGCGTCACCCCAAAATCAGTCTCTATCCGGTCAACAAGGTGTTCAGGTGGAACCTCCCCCGTTTCGACCAGTCGGGTTTCGACGCGTTTCAGATTATGAATGAGCTTACGGCTGGGCGCTGAATTTGAAAGCCGCACCAAGGATCAGTTCTGGATCTTGTAGTCCTGGATTTCCGCCCTGATCCACCACGCCGCATAGGTGGAAAATCGAAAACCCTTGTCGGGGTCGAAGCGATCGGCCGCCTTTAACAACCCGATATTTTCATGCCGCAGAATGTCAGTATCTGGCTCGCGGCCTTTGCCCCCGGCTCGGATGGTTGCCGCTATCGCAAGAGCCTGGTGTGATGTGACCAGACGGTTGCGGGCGGCAACATCGCCTTCATCGCGCCAGGATCTGGCAAGCCGCGCCTCGCTTGGCGCGTCAAGAAATTCTGCACGCGGCACGTATTTTCGGTTGGTTCGGGACGGTCGGAAAGGATTGTTCATCTGTGCTACGCCTAGTTGCGTTTCGATACTAAATGTCGGAGAAAATCCTTGTCAATCTGATTTCGAAACGCTATCAATTTGCAATGAGCAACAAAGTGACCAACACAGATGAAATCGCCGAACTGCTCGTCTATCTCGGACGCGCAGCGCGCGGGACCGACGCAGGGTCAGACCTGACGGCGGCGCAATGGACGGCCATGCGGTTTTTCGCGCGCGCCAATCGACTTTCCCGGACGCCGTCAGCGTTTGCCAGCTTTAATGCCACGACGCGGGGCACTGCGTCGCAAATTATTAAATCTTTGATGCAAAGGGGCTATCTTGTCCGACATCAGGCAGTCGATGACCGTCGCAGCGTTCGGTTAGACCTCACGAGCAGCGGGCAGGCGATCATGCGTTATGATCCTTTGCATAACCTGACAGATGCCATTGACCGGCTAGGGGGCAAGCTGCGCACGGCGTTGCGGCAGGCTTTACCCGCATTGGCAGGAGAGCTGGCCAAAAATCGCGACACCGTCGCCTTTGGCACATGCGGCGATTGTCGGCATTTTTCGGGCTGTGGCGCGGTCAGCTATTGTGCGTGCGTCGAGGCTGAACTGGCTCCGGCCGATCTTGGCTGTCTTTGCGTCAATTTCGCTGCAAGCGAAGGCCGAAAAATAGCGATGCCAAGCCTCAAATCAAAGGGAATTTCATGACGACGGCACAAGCGACATCCAGCAAAACTGGCGATCCGGGCATGGCGCATCTTGGGCAGATCATCGCCGTGGCCAGCGGCAAGGGCGGTGTGGGCAAAAGCACCGTCAGCACCAATCTGGCACTGGCCCTGGCAGCGCAAGGTTCGGCGGTCGGGCTGGTGGACGCTGATCTTTATGGCCCTTCTGTGCCGGGAATGTTGGGGATTGAGACTGGTAAAGCCCCCACGATGTCCCCTGCGGGTAAGGTGATCCCTGCACAGGCGCATGGGATCAAAGTGATCTCGATGGGCATGCTGACCGATGATGACAAGCCCGCTATTTTGCGCGGCCCGATGGTATCGAAATACCTGCGTATGTTCATCCTCGAGGTGGAGTGGGGCAAGCTCGACTATCTGATCCTCGATCTGCCGCCCGGCACTGGCGACACGCAGTTGACGCTGGCGCAGAGCTTTCCGCTGACCGGCGCAGTCGTGGTCAGTACGCCGCAAGATGTCAGCCTGAAAATCGCCAGACGCGGCATTCGCATGATGGAGCAGGTCAAAGTGCCCATTCTCGGCATCGTCGAGAACATGAGCGGGTTTACCTGCCCATCCTGCAATGAGGTCACCCACATCTTCCATCAAGGCGGTGGTGCCAAGATCGCGGCCAGCCTTGACGTTCCGTTTCTGGGTGCCATTCCGCTTGATCCTGCAATCGTGGATTGCGGCGATGAGGGCCGCCCTTTGGTAATTGCACACCCGGACGCACCCGCAGCGGCTGCCTACCGCGACATTGCCGCGATCCTGTCCGGCCGCGAGCGCGGCGCCGCAGGAATTCCAACGCCGTTTGACTGGCACTGGGACGATGATGCCAGCAAACCAAAGCCTTCGGCCCATGCAGCCCACGCAGGCGGCGCTGCCGAAGTTCCGGTGGCACTGGATCGCCGCGACGGGCGCACTTTGGTCTTGCGTTGGCTCGATGGCCACGATCAGCAGATTGATGTGCGTGATTTACGTCTGGCGTGCCGCTGCGCGGCTTGCGTTGATGAGATGAGCGGGCGCGCGGTCCTGGTTCCGGCAATTGTGCCGCTGAACATCGCCCCCACCCGGATCTGGAGCCTTGGCAACTATGCCATCGGCGTCAGCTTCAGCGATGGCCACAGTTCGGGCATTTACACATTTGGTCATCTGCGCGCCATGGTGGCCGCCGAGGTTGAAGATGTCTGATCTGACGGCGCCACTGCGTATCCGTGCCGAAACCTCGCCCGCGGATCCACATTCCATGCGCTTTGTATTGGACCGTGACGTGCAGGCTGGGGCTGGGGCCAGCTATTCCAATGCGACCGCAGGTCAGAGCGCCCCATTGGCCAAGGCTCTGTTTGCCATTGCCGGTGTTGAAAAGGTTGATGTCGCGGGCGCGGCCGTGGCTGTGCTTAAGGCTGCTGACCGCGATTGGGTCACCCTGAAAGGGCTGATTGCGCAGGCGATCCGCGACAGCATGGCCCAATCCGCCGCACCGCTAGGGATGGCGGCCAAAGCCGTAGATCAGACACGAACTGATGCCGAAATCCGGCTGGCCGTTCAAGACGTGCTGGACCGGCAGGCCAACCCGGCGATTGCCGGTCATGGCGGGCACGTCAGGGTCACGGACGTGCAGGACGGCGTTGTCAGCATGCTGATGTCGGGGGGATGTCAGGGCTGTGCATCGTCTGCCGCGACGCTGCGCGGCGGGGTGGAAAGCATGATCCGCGCCGCCGTTCCCGAAGTCCGCGATATCGTTGACGTAACCGACCATGCCGCCGGTGCTACCCCGTATTACAGCGCCGCACCGGGCGATGAGCAACAGCCAAAGCGACCTTTATTGTATCGCCCCGTCCCATCCGATGCGATCGTGCGTGAGGATGGCCAATTCCTGATCTCGCCCGATTATCTTGCGCCGCGTCTGGGCATGGACGTAGAAACCCTGCGGGCGGCGATGCACTCGGGCGAGGTTGTCTGCCAATCGGAATCGGGCACTGGGACGGACGCGGGAAAGACGCGGTTGATCATGCGCTCCAGCTGCCGGGGCTGGGCCGCCGAAATCGCGTCGGATGGCACTGCTCATGAAATCCCCGCCCCGCGCGCTGCCGCAAAAGCGGCCACTGCGGCCACTGCGTTGCGCGATCGCATCCGTGCGCATTTGACCGACCTGTCTGCCGCAGATGTGCCGATGACCTACGGCCAGCTTGCCCGGGCTATGGGGCTCTATATGCCGGGGTCCATTAGCAAAGTCACGCAGGCGCTCGAGGCGACAATGGTCGAGGACGCCAAGAATGGTGCGCCGTTCCTTGCCTCACTGGTCGTCAGCAAAGTTGGGCAGGGCAATGCGGCCAAAGGGTTCTTTCAGCAGGCGCGCGCACTGGGTCGAGGACCGGGTTTCGGCGAAGACGACCGCGCCTACTACCAGCGCGAGTTCACGGGCGCCGTTGCGATACAGACCGCCCAGAACTGAAAAAGGGGCAAAATTGGGTCAATTCTCTTGTCTTGGCGATTTCAGCAAATGTTTGTCCGTCCAGGGTCTTATCAAAGTAAAGATGGGCAGGTGCAATGTTCCTGAACAATCTTTCGTCGCGTGGGCCGGCTGCATTCTCAAGGATCAGTTTGGTTTCAACGCCACGCTTTCGATTTCGGAATTCGGAGGTAATGCCGAGGAGTTCCCCGGAAATTTTGTCGCGCTCGACCTGCAGCATCGAGGCAACGCCTTTGGGGTGAGAGAGCGACTTTGATTTCGCCCGGGGCTATATCCACGCGTCCTACCGTCGCCAAAATCCTCGCTCGGGTCTCGTCGCCGCCGGCCTCACTTTTGGCCACTGAGTTGGCTAACTGTTCGAGTTAATGTGAAAATGCAGTCCGGGTGGGGCAATAGATTTACAATGTCGTCTAGTCACTCCAGATCAAGCACACCGTCGTAGTTCAGCGGCTTCCTGCGAGAGTTATAGATCCGCAAAATAAAGACAGTATTGCCGCGGACGTAGTAGGGGATGATGTAACCGTATTTGGGAACAACCTTTTCCCAGACATCGTCATGAGGCGTTGCGCGTCCGCGCGACAGGCTTGCGGGAATATCTTCAATTGAATTTTGTAAGGCATCTATGACATGGAGCAGTCCGGTTGGCGACTTTGGGGCGAAGTACCGCCGCAGCCTGTCGAGATCAAGAACAGCACTCCGGGTAATAACAATTTTCATAATTGCCAATTACGGCTCTAAGTCGGGGGCAGGGGGAGAAGCCTCATCTTCAGTCCCCCATGTCTTCATCCAGTCAAATACCTGTTCACCGGAATGGCCAAATCCACTGTCTGCATCAGCGACTGCTTCATTCAAATCTCTCAGGTAAGCGGTGCGGTCTTTCATATAGAGAGCGACGGCCTCCTTGACGATATAGGAGCGTGACCGTTTTGTCAGTTCCGCAAGTGCGTCTACGTCATCTCTTAAGGAGTCCGGCAGGCGAACCGAAAATGTTCCAGACACATTGGCCATCAGAATATTCCAAAAATTAAGAACACAAGTGAACACAAAGTAGTCGCTCACGCTAAAATGTCAAACTCAAGGGACTAGAGATAGATAGGCATTGTCACGTTAAATCGACGATCTCGCGCGAACAGGTTAGTGCGGTTGAATGAGCAAAATTTCCTATTCCCGCCACCGGTTCCCAGCAGCCGTGATCCACTTTGCTGTCTGGCTCTACTTTCGCTTTCCGTTGAGCATTCGGGATGTTGAGGAACTGCTGGCAGAAGGCGGGATTGATGTCAGCTATGAAACGATCCGCCGATGGATTTTGAAGTTCGGCCCGGCGATCGCAACCAGGGTACGATCCCGCCGCGTTCAGCTGTCAGGAACCGGGCATCTTGAAAAAGTCTTCGTCCGCATTGGTGGCAAGCGAACATATCTGTGGCGGTCTGTTGCCGATGAAGGCGAGGTTCTTGAGGTGCTGGCGCAGTCGCGTCGAAACAAGCGTGCGGCCCTTAAATTTACGCGGAAACTCCTGATAAAGCAGAGATACATTCCAGATAAAATTGTCACCGACAAGCTGGGGTCTTATTCTG
>CAJQNG010000107.1 GCA_905479635.1 uncultured Boseongicola sp.
TCCGTACTGGCGTGCGCCATGCCAGCACTGCTCGGCCGCCCCTATGACGCCCCAGCCTATACCGAACCGCGCCCGGTTCAGGCAGCCGAAAGGGCCCTTCAGTCCCTGGACACCTGGCAAAAGCGCATCTTCCGCGATTTCGACATTCTCCATCACAATCTCGCCCGTTACACTGGCACGCAGCGAAAGCTTCCCGCCTATTTTAGGAGCGCTCAAGCCGGACATGCCCTTTTCCAGCACAAAGCCCCGGATCTTGCCGTCATGCGCATCAGACTTGGCCCAGACCACGAACACATCCGCAATGGGAGCATTCGAGATCCACATTTTCGAACCGCTGATCCGGTAGCCTCCGTCAATCTTCTGCGCGCGGGTTTTCATGCCCGCTGGGTCAGAGCCTGCATCCGGTTCTGTCAATCCAAAGCAGCCAATCAGACTACCAGCGGCTAGGCCAGGAAGGTATTTCTGCTTCTGCTCTTCCGAGCCATAGGCATGAATTGGATACATTACGAGGCTGGACTGCACACTCATCATGCTGCGGTAGCCGGAATCTACACGCTCGATCTCGCGCGCAATCAGACCATAAGTCACATAGCCCGCGCCAAGTCCCCCGTATTCCTCCGGGATCGTAGTGCCCAGCAGTCCTGCCTCACCCATTTCAGCAAAAATTTCGGGCGCAACTGCCTCGTCGCGGTAGTCTTGGGTCACGCGTGAGGCGAGTTTGTCCTCAGCGAAAGCTTGTGCTGCATCACGCAGCATCCGTTCGTCTTCGTCTAACTGGTCCTCCAGCAAAAACGGATCGTCCCACAAGAATGGGCCCAGATCGGGGCCCATGCCAGCTTTGACTACTCCCTCCAGATCGTCGTCAATCATGTATATTCTCCTGTCGTTTGAGCTGCTGCATGGCGGCCAGCTAGATAGCCATAGGCAATCGCGGTCAAAAGTCCGTTGCCTGACAGATAACCTTCTACGGAAGGGCCAGATACCCCACACGCCGCTCCACCTGAAGCGTAGAGGTTGGGGAAACTGGTGCCGTCCACGCGCATAACCCGGGCGTCATCTGCAATCACCAACCCGCCTTGGGTATGGAACAGCGCACCTGTCACCTTCACCGCATAGAACGGGCCAGCCAGGGGGACAGTGTTCGAGAAATCGCGCCCCAGCGGATCAGTGCCCTCGCCTTCGGCAAGCGCCTGCACCGCGGCAATCGTCTCCGCAATCGCGTCACTGGGAAGACCCGTCGCCTCTGCCAACTCCGCCACAGTCTCACCTGAACGGATCGCGCCCGCGTCAACCGCATCAAGATAGTCGGGAAAGCCTGCGACCGCGAAATCGTGGCGGGCTTTATCAAAGATATTCCACGCAATCCCGCCCGGCTGACCAATAACTTTGACCGCTTGTTCGGAATATCCGCCCATTTCGTTCGAGAAGCGCCGACCTTCTGTATTCACCTGAATAGCGCCCTGCATCATCAGCGCCCATGAAATAAGGATGCCATGGGGATGTGCCAATGAGCCGTGGCCCTGATATCCCGAGAGGTGCTTCAACTCGGCCCCCAATGCCTGGCCCCAAACAACCGCGTGTCCAGTGTTGCCCGCATGGCCATAGTATTCTCCCTGCGCAATCTGGGGGATGTACTCAGCCACCATATCGGCGTTCCCGCCGTATCCGTTGCAGGCTAAGATCAACGTCTTGCAGGCGATCACTTCGACCGAGCCATCGGGACGGGAAACCCCGACCGCGAGTGCTTTGCCTGCTTCATCGACATAGAGTGTTTCCGCCAACGCCTCAGTTACCAGCGCGATTTCAGCCTCCGCCACAGCGGCCAGCAGGCGCGCCTCAAGCGCCGCGCCGGTTTTCTCAGGCACTGCGTGCATTCGATGTCGCGTATGGCCGGGGTAAAGGAAGTCATCGAGGACATGCCATTCGACCTGCGCAGCATCGGCGAGCCATTCCATCGCAGGGCCAATCGTCCGAGCGGCTAACCGGGTAAGCCGCTCATCGGATTTGCCGTAGGATTTTGCCATCAGGTCGGCGCAGAAAAGATCAGGCGTATCATCGGTCACGCCAATAGCATGCTGAAACAGCGTGCCGGGCGCGGGGACAAATCCCGAAGACATTGAGGTGGACCCCGACGGCGAGGCATCGCGTTCCAACACCACAACCTCGGCCCCTTGCTCAGCAGCGGCAAGGGCCGCGGTCAGGCCGGAGGCCCCTGCCCCGATGATGACCACATCGGCAGTGAAGCCAGGTGTCGGCGTTTCGTGGCTGATCTGCGGCATCAGGATGCCTCGATCACGGCTTGCGCATCGGCGCAGGTAAGGACCTTACCCACCGTCGAAAGATCAGCAATCGCGCAGTCGTGCGTGGCTTGCGTGAAGGCTGCGCAGCCATCCGATAGCACTAAGGTTTTGAAGTCGCGCACATGGGCAGCACGAACGGTGGAGGCAACGCCCCCGTTCGTGACGATCCCGCAAACAAGGAGCGTGTCAATGCCTGCCTTGCGCAAGCTGAACTCCATTCGCGTCTGGTAGAAAGCTGAGTATGCAACCTTTTCGACAGTTATATCAGCGGGTTGCAACTCGTCGACCAATGCATGGCCCCAGCCGCCCGGTGCAAAGTCGCCTTTCCCAAGGAAAGGGCGGATTGATTTCAGGTGCGGCGCAATAAACGGCTCACCTTCCTTGCCCGGCACCAACGTAAACTGGGTCGAAACGATCCAGCCACCCTTCTCGCGCAAGGTATTAGCCACGGGCAGCACCCGCGCGGGCAAAGCGGCAATTGCCTCAGAGGTTTGACCGCCGCGAGCATAGGCGCCATCGGGATGAAGGAAATCGTTTTGCAGATCGACGATCAGAAGACCTGTGCGGGCGGGGATTAATTCTAAGTCCATGCTTATGCCTCCGGGCGAATGACGAGGTTTCCGAACCCATCGACCGTCGCCACAAGGCCCGGATCGACAAAAATGGTCGTATCAGGTTGCTCAAGGACCGCGGGCCCCGCTATGCGTTCGCCTACCGCCAACGAAAGTCGGTCAAAGAGACCCGCCTCGTGGAACGCTCCCTCGGCCCATACCGTGCGTGATCCAGTGCGACATTCATCGGCCGACTTACCGTCTTTGGGTGCAAAGACTCCCATGTCGAAAGCCGGGCGACGTCCGATCACAGTGACGCGGTAATTCATCACTCGCACCGGAATTCCGTCGAGTAGCCGCCCGTAGGCCGCGCTATAGGCCGTATTGAAGGCTTCCTGAATAGCATGGGTGGTCAGGCCGACCGTCGGATCGACGGCAACCGCGACGGTGTGTGTCTGGCCGATGTAGAGCATGTCGAATTCGAACACTCGATCGATGCGAGCGAAAGCGGCGCCAGCGGAGGTCACGACGGCTTCCGTTGTGCGCGCCACGCTTTGCAGCTCCGATCCCAAAGCGGCGGCGTCGATGTCAGACAGAAGGCGGTTCACCGTTTGCACCCGGTCATGGCGCATATCGGCGACCACGCAGCCTAGCGCCGAAGTGACACCGGGGAAGCGCGGAACTAGCGCCGAACCGAGCCCAACTTCCTTGATCAGCGCCCCCGTATGAAGCGATCCGCCACCCCCAAATGGCATAGCGGCAAATTTTGACGGATCATGTCCCTTCTCGATTGATACGAGCCGGATCGCCCCTGCCATCTTTGCATTAGCCAGACGCAGAATCGCCTCGGCTGCCTCCTCAACCGTCAGGCCGAGCGGATCAGAGACATTTGTTCGAATGGCTTCGCGCGCCGTATCGATATCGAGGCGGTCAAGTTTGCCGCCAATTGGGCGGTCAGGATTTATGCGCCCAAGGATCAGGTTGGCGTCTGTCACCGTGGGGCGCTTGTTACCAAGACCATAGCATACGGGGCCAGGGTCCGAGCCCGCCGATTCCGGACCAACCGTTAGCAAGCCACTGGCGTCCAAGCTGGCGATGGAGCCACCGCCCGCGCCGATGGTGGTGATCTCGATCATCGGGGTACGCACGACCATGCCAAAATCGATTGAAGTTTGCGGGGCAAGGGCCGCGGCCCCTTCCGCCACCAGAGACACATCGAAGGAGGTGCCGCCCATGTCGCAGGTTACAATGTTTGAAAAGCCTGCCGCCTCAGCGATTGCCTGTGCCGCAATAACGCCTGCCGCAGGCCCCGAGAGTGCGGTGCGCACAGGGAAGTCCTTGGCCGTGCCTACACCCATCACGCCGCCATTGGACTGCACGATCAACAATTCGCCGTGGAAACCCTTTTTATCGAGCCCCTGCTCCAATCGGTCTAAATAGGAGGAAACGACAGGCTGCAGATAGGCGTTCAGCGTGGCGGTTGAGAGGCGTTCAAACTCCCGAATTTCGGGCAGTATTTCGGTGGCAGCAGTCACGTAGGCCGTGGGCCAAACGCTCCGGACGGCCTCAACAGCAATCCGCTCGTTCTCGTCATTGGCATAGCCATTGATGAAAAATACGCAGACAGCTTCGCACCCGGCCTCAGCCAGAGCGCGGGCTTGCGCCTTGACTGCTTCGGGATCAACATCTTGCAGGACGGTACCATCGGCTAGCACGCGCTCTTCCACCTCGACCCGGTCGGGTCGATCTACGATAGGATCGAAGGACCCTCGCAAACCCCAAGTAGTCGGTCGATCGCGGCGACGCATTTCCAGCACGTCGCGGAAGCCTTCGGTGGTAATAATCCCTGTGCGCGCTCCTTTGCGTTCCAGCAGCGCATTGGTGCCCACCGTCGTGCCATGGACGACGGTACGAATATCACCGAAATCAGCAACCTTGCGCCTGATCCCTTCGATGAACCCCTTGGACTGGTCGCCACGGGTGGAAGGAACCTTGGTTGTTTCAACTTGCCCGGTGGCTTCATTGTAGACGAAGACATCAGTGAACGTCCCACCCACATCGACTCCAATTACGATATTGCCGCTCATGCCGCGCGCTCCCTACGGAGGGCGGTTGTTGCCCCATCATCTACCGACCCATCAGGCAAGATCACAACGCCGTAGGCTTCCCTAGCCTTCTCGGCGCTGACATAGCCTTCGATTACATCTGCTCGCACAATTTCCGGGTCACGCAACAGTGCATCCCCGTAGCCTCCGCCACCAGGGGTCTCAAGCCGGACGTGTTGACCATTCTCGATGTGAATTCCGACCATTTTCGAGACCATGGGCGGGGTGTGCTCGCCATCGGCCTGCTCATAGAAGAACTTGTTCGTGGACGCGTCGCCGCCGCCGACTACGCCGCGTGGCGGAACCTTGCCCCGCTCACCAAAGAGGAAGACGTCCGCCTCCTTTTCCAGCAAAGAGATCTCGTAGATCGCCCCAAGCCCCCCGCGATAGAGACCTGCCCCGCCTGAATCGGGACGCAGTGCCCATTTGGTGAAGCGTACAGGGTAGGCGGATTCAAGTATTTCCAGAGGCGGGATCGTCGCGGTGGAGATCGGCGCATTGCCATGGTTAAGGCCATCGCCAGCCCCATGCGCGCCATGACCACCACCAAAGAACGAGAACATCACCCACCGCGCGCCATTGGCGCGGTGCCCGGCCAGAGACAGCGCGTTAATAGTCCCATAGGCGCACGCCATAGCGGATTTAGGCGCGACTTGCGCCATCGCCTGAAATACCACGTCGATAAGGCGCAGAATGGTCTCTGTGTAGCCGCCAACGGGTTTTGGGGCTTTGACCGATAGCAGAGAGTCCTCATCGATGCGGAACTCAACCGGCTCCAACACGCCTGCGTTGGCAGGCACGTCACCAAATATATGCTTAAGGGCCACGTAACAGGCGGCAATCGTCGTGGCGCGTGAAATATTCACCGGCCCTTGGCAGGAAGGCGAAGAACGGGTGAAATCGAGGATCATCTTGTCGCCTTCAATCGTCATATCCAGCGCAATTTTCAGCGGCACATCGTCGATGCCATCATTGTCCAGCCAGTCTTCGGCCGAAATTGTCCCAGACGGCAGGTCTGAAATCTGCGCGCGCATCATGGTGGCTGCGCGGGCCTTAAGCGCCACCAGCGCCTTGCGCGCAGTCGGTACGCTATATTCATCAAGCAGTGCGTTGAGGCGTTTTTCGCCAAGATCCATCGCGTTAATCTGACCGTTTAGGTCCCCATAAAGCGATATCGGCTGGCGCGAGTTGGCAGATAGTATATCGACAATGTCTTGGCGAAACTCGCCCTTGTCGTAGAGCTTCACCGGCGGGATTAGCATGCCTTCCTGAAAACACTCCGTCGCGGCCGGATTATAGTTACCTGGCACATTTCCGCCCACGTCATGCCAGTGGCCTACCGATGCGAGATAGCAGAACACCTCACCTTCGCGGAAAACCGGCTTCACAAGGCGGAAGTCCGACAGGTGGGTACCACCGTCGTAGGGATCGTTGAATATCCAAACGTCACCTTCGTTCACGCCGCCTTGAGTGGCGGCCTTTCGAATCACAGCTTTGACCGCGAAGGCCATCACCCCCACGAAAATCGGCAGGCCAGACTTGCCTTGCACCAGCGTATCGCCTGTATCCGCGTCATAGAGGCCGTGGCTCGCGTCATGCGCCTCGGCAATGATCGGATTGAAGGCCGAGCGGAATAGCGTCGCGTCCATCTCATCGGCGATCTGCTCGAAGCGACCCTTCAGGATTGCGAGGGTGACTGGGTCAATCTCCATAGGAATCTCCCTGCACAAGCATTTTGTCGGTTCCGATGACCTCGTTGAGGCCAGCAAAATCGAACATTCTGTCTTTGAACTCTTCGTTGGAGCCCGTGGAAAGTAGGCCGCGGTAATAGTCGCCGACGATCTTGGCCATGGCGCGCACGACGCCGCCTGGAAAGATGACCAGCGAGAAGCCGAGGCTTTGCAGGTCATCCGTGCCGTGGATTGGAGTCTTGCCGCCTTCGACCATGTTGGCCATCAGCGGGATGCGTCCGCTAAATGAGCTCGCGATCGTTTCAAGCTGCGCTCGGTCTTGCGGTGCCTCGATGAATAAGACATCGGCGCCGGCTTCGACATAAAGCTCGGCTCGGTCAAGGGCGGCGTTTAAGCCTTCCACCGCGATCGCATCGGTGCGTGCAATAACAAGTGTTTCCTCGCTGGAACGTGCATCGGCAGCGGCGCGGACCTTCCCAGCCATTTCCGTCGCGGAGATCAGAGTCTTGCCGTCTAAATGCCCACAGCGCTTGGGCATGGTCTGGTCTTCCAGCTGCAGTGCATTGGCGCCTGCCCGCTCGAACACTCGCATGGTGCGTTGCACGTTCAGCGCGTTGCCGAACCCGTTGTCGGCATCCACGATCAAAGGCAGCGTGACCCGGTCGCGGATCAATGCGATTGTGTCAGCGACTTCGGCCATGGAGACCAGCCCGATATCCGGACGACCAAAGCGCGTATAGGCTATGCCAGCGCCAGAAAGGTAAACTGCCTTTGCCTTGGATTGCTCGGCGATCAACGCTGTGAGCGCATCGCACACGCCGGGCGCCAGCAAGATGTCGGGCCCGCTGATAAGGGCTTTCAAGGTCATTCAGCAGTTCCTTTATGTTCCGCGGCGATACGTTTTTTCAGATGGGGCACAAGGCCACCGTTGTTGATGATTGCGCGCAGATTTTCGGGCATTGGCTCCAGTGCGACGTCCGTGCCTTTGGTAGTAAGCCGCAGAACGCCTCCTTCAGGATCAAGGGTTGCGGTATCACCGTCGGCCACATCATCGATTGATGGCGCGATCAGAATAGGCAGGCCCAGATTGACGGCATTGCGATAGAAAATGCCCGCGAATGACAGCGCCACGACGCCCACAACTTGGAGATGGCGCAAGGCCTCGGCGGCTTGTTCACGCGAAGAGCCTGCCCCGAAGTTGCGCCCTGCCACGACGATATCGCCGGGTCGGACAGTTTGGGCGAACTCCGGGCGGATCGCCTCGAGGCAATGGGTGGCAATCGCCTCAATCCCGCCGCGCATGTATTGGCCGGGAGCCAACTGGTCGGTGTCGATATCATCGCCGAACAAGAAAATACGACCGCTCATGACAGCATCTCCCGTGGGTCAACGATATGACCGGCAACAGCCGCGGCGGCCACTGTTAATGGCGAGCCGAGCCAGACTTGGGAAGACGCCTCGCCCATCCGGCCTTTAAAGTTGCGCGCAGTTGAGGAGATGCAGGTGACATCTGCGTCCAGCCGGTGTGTTCCATAGCCTGCACAAATCCCGCATGCATTCGGCAGAACCTTGGCACCAGCTGCCTCGAACACCGCCATTATACCTTCTTGGGTAGCGCGGTCTTGGTCGCGTTTTGATGAAGGGGCGACAAGCAACTCGACCCCGGCGGCCAGCTTGCGCCCTTTAAGGATCCGGGCTGCGGCTTGCAGGTCCTCGTATTTCGCCCCCGTGCAGGCCCCGATATAGGCCACGCTTACGGCTGTTTTTCCCGCTTCATCGGCGGGCATCGCGTTAGCGGGGGAATGGGGAGCCGCAACTTGTGGAGCCAGAGCGGTGGCATCGAATGTATGATCCTCAAGGACTTCGGCCCCCTCATCAGTGTGGAGATCGCTGAGGTCTGGAACCGCGCCGCCCACACTGCGCAAGAAGGCTGCAGTTACTTCGTCAGGAGCCACTAGCCCGGTTTGGCCGCCCAGTTCTGCTGCCATATTGGACAGCGTCATCCGTTCTTGCATCGATAGCGCTTTGATCGCCTCACCGGTATATTCGATGGCCTGATATTTGCCCCCGTCCATACCCAGCCGCCCGCACAGTGCCAGCATAATGTCTTTCGCCATAAGCCCGTCTCCAAGCTGTCCGGTCCATGCAATGCGGATCGTCTCAGGCACTTTCACCCAGATCTCGCCGGTTGCGAGCACACCTGCCATTTCAGTCGCGCCAATCCCGAACATGAACGCGCCCATGGCCCCGCCGGTGGGTGAATGGCTGTCACCGCCAACGGCGAACATGCCGGGCTGGAGCTGGCCGCTTTCGGGCAGCACAACGTGGCAAATCCCTTGCCCGTCGTGGAAGCGCACGCCGGTGTCACGCGCCCAAGTGCGCGTGAGAGCTAAGATCGAGGCCCCTTCTTCGGTGTCGCCGGGCACGAAGTGGTCCGAAACGAGAAAAACTTTGTCTTTATCCCAAAGCCCAACGCCAAGTTCTTTGAGGATCGGGGCAACGCGACGCGGCCCACCCGAGTCGTGGATCATCGCCAGATCAACCTTCGCGGTCACGACCTCACCGGCTGTGACGTGATCACGTCCTGCCGCGCGCGCGATTATCTTTTGGGCGAGAGTTTGTTTCATGGGGCAATGCCCTCCTCAGCCGACCAAAGTGGACCACCAGGTCCTGCTTTGCGGATCATAGACATCTCGATGTGGTAAAGCTCCGGCCGGTAAAGGGCGCGGATATACTGTACAACACGGTCATCGGCGCTGCGGGTGATGCGACGCACCTCCAGCAATGGCTCGCCTGCGTGAATTTCCAAGGCTTGCGCGGTATCGGGGGCTGCGAGCGTGGCCGAGACAGTTTGGCGGGCCGAGGCAATCTTGTGGCCTGACCGCTCCAACAAGGTCAAAAGCGCGGATTTGCGGAGATCCTCAGGCGCAAACCCGCGACCAATCACGCCGGGCAGGAAACACACCAAATAAGACATAGGCACGTCGTCCAAGGTTCGAACTCGGACCGAGCGCTGGACTTCTGCACCTTCAGCGAGTTCCAAAACGCTGGCAATATCGGGGCCGGCACTAAGATAATCGCAAGACAGCAGGCGCACTTTGGTGGCGCGTTCCATCTGGCTGACGCTTTCCAACCAACCGTCAATAGAGGTGCGCACGGCGGCGGGACCTGCTCGTTCCAGAACCCGCGTTCCGCGCCCGCGTTCGCGCTTAACCAGACCTGCTTCTGCCAATTCATCAAGCGCGCGTTTTGCCGTGATACGCGAGACGCCGTAGTCGCGCGACAGATCAAACTCACCGGGAACAACTGCGCCGGGGCTGAACTCGCCACTGCTGATCCGGTTTTGAAGCTGGACAACCAATTGCTGATAGAGCGGCACGGGTGAAGCGTCATCTAGCAAAGCCAGATGAGCCTCTCCAACGACGGAGGAGCGGGCCACGCGGCTCATAGCCCAGAAACGATTTCTGCTTCATACATGCGCCTAATGATATAACTATATATCATTAGGGCAAGGTTAGATTATGAATTTTCGTGGTCTTCGGCGGCATCCAGCATAGCGTGGATGACGTCTCGGCGCGGTGCGAGCGTACTGGGATAGGCGGCGCGGCTGTGTGTTAGCCCAAGGCCGAGAACGGTTTCGGCCAGCTTGTAGGTGAGCGGTCCGGGGTTCACGACCGGGACTGGCAAACGCTCGGCCAGATAAGCGTGCGATTGGTGCATTGTGGTTGAACCCAGCAAGATCACATCAGCGCCGTCATCTTCGATGCAGCGCCGAGCAACGGCCTCGAGTGCCGGGAACACATCACTTTCCTTTCCTGCCATCAGGGCTTGGTTGTCAGGGGTCGCATCGATCCAGCGCACGGACGCGCAATGCTTCTCTACTCCAAGTTCGGTCATGGTCTTGCGGTAGAGATGCTGCCAATGGGGCCACATCGCGACGATCGAGAACTTGTGGCCCAGC
This sequence comes from uncultured Boseongicola sp., assembly GCA_905479635.1. Taxonomy (GTDB): domain Bacteria; phylum Pseudomonadota; class Alphaproteobacteria; order Rhodobacterales; family Rhodobacteraceae; genus Boseongicola. The sequence goes on from CAJQNG010000107.1 coordinate 10,609, forward strand.
ATCATCGCCATGAGCACCGATGCACGCCCCGGCCCGATCACCGGGATCGACAGCTCGGAGCGCAATCCAGCCATCCCGCTATCGGACATCGTATCGATACACACAGCATCAAAGCCGCGCGCTTCGGCTTCCAGTCCTGCCTCAAGGGCTCCGAACTCGGCGAGTGCCATATCGGAGGCGCTGACATAGTTGCGAGGGGCAACGCGGACGGACTCAAAGACAAACTCTATGCCCGGACCAAGCTCAACGGATTGAAGTTGCGCCCGGCGTTGATCGCGGTTCTCTTCGCTCATGGGGAAAGGGACAATCACCAGAACCCTTTTCATGACTGTCTCCTAATTGCTTGCAGGTCCGCTCAATGCGCGCCTAGTCTGACAAGCAATCAGGAAATCAAAGGCAGGGCAAGCGATGGACAGTCTTGGATATGTAGCGGCCTTCGCAGCGCAGACCGAGACCTCACAGATTTCACCTGAGGTGAGCGCGCGCACCGCTCTGATCCTTGCCGATTGCATTGGGGCGATTGTGGGAGGTGCGGCAGAGCCAGATGTGGCCGCCCTCGCAGCGCGCCAGCACGGCAGCGGTCCGGCCTTGCTGATCGGCACGTCTCAGACACGGCCAGCCGGTGCTGCGGCACTTTTGAATGGCACCGCTGGTACGACGCTGGAAATGGACGAGGGCAACCAGTTTTGCAAAGGCCATCCGGGCATGCACACGGCACCCGCGGCATTGGCCGCAGCAGCGGCGCGCTCCGATGTCAGTGGCGCTGATTTGCTGGCAGCAATTGCCATCGGCTATGACGTGGGTGCGCGGGTTGGGATCGCGACGCAATTGCGCCCCTCGATGCATCCCCACGGCACATGGGGCGCGATCTGTGCGGCCACCGCCGTAGCGCGCCTACAACATGCGCCAGCAGATCAGATGCGCCATGCCATCAGCCTTTCGGCAAGTCTCGGGCTATCCACATCCCGGCGCACAATGCTAGAAGGTGGGACGGTGCGAAACGTCTTTGCTGGCGTGGCGGGGCAGATGGGCGTGCTGGCCGGTGATATGATCGCATCAGGCTATACGGGCGATTACGACGGAGTAGCGCAGGTCTTTGGACATGTGGTGTCCGACAGCTTTGATGCGGCGGCGTTCTCAAACGGTTTGGGGAAGCGTTGGGAGGTTAGCCGCAACTACTTCAAAATGCACTCGTGCTGTCGCTACAATCACGCGGCGCTAGATGCGCTGGCAACGTTGCGCGCGGCATCTGCAGGACTGGATCACTCGGCTGTTGAGAGTGTCTTGGTCGAAACTTATTCACTCGCAGTCGAACTGGATGACCCGGCCCCGAAGAACGTTCTGGCGGGAAAATTTTCCGTGCCGTTTGCGATGGCTTCTGCACTGGTCAACGG
>CAJQNG010000108.1 GCA_905479635.1 uncultured Boseongicola sp.
CGCTTCCAGTTCTCCAGGATCAGTTTGACGGCCCGGTCTCTCACTTTCTGGCAGACGGAGCTTATGATGGAAAGCCAACATCTGATTTGCTTGCCGCTCGTTTCGGAACGATGATTGAGGTCACAATTCCTCCTCCCAAAAACGCAATACTGAGCCCCAATGCGGCCAAAGATCCGACGGCACGTGACTGGCATATCGCCGAGATCGCTGCCTGCGGGCGGATAGCCTGGCAGAAAGCCACTGGCTACAATCGACGCAGTCGGGGCGAAACTCTAATGGGCCGCTGGAAGGCTATCATTGGGCCAAAGCTAAAGGCGCGCAACTTCGAAAATCAGAAAACAGAAGCCAAGATTGGCGTCCGGGTTCTCAACCGGATGACCGGACTTGGCCGCCCAAGTTTTGAACGCACCGCCTGAATTCCGTCTCGGGGAGGGCGCGTTCCCAGTTGACGTTGATCTATGCAACACGGCCATCGCTTAGGTGGAAATACAGTTTTCGTATTTTTTCGAAACAGCGATTTCGATTTGATCTAAAGACGCTCAAAGTCGCTTTATTTACGCGACTGCCGTAACCCGCTCCCTACAAATAGAAACCATCGCCTCTGCTCGTTCCTTTATATCACGGTCCATGCCGGGCAGATCAGGCAAAGAAACCCTGTCGATGGCTTCGGTAAAACGTTGCAAAAAAACGGTCAATCTCGTTATCAGCAGCAGCCGCTGACAAGCCCGCAATCGCCGCCACCTGCATGAAGTCGCTGCGCCGCAAACGGTCATCTTTGCCGTTCAGTTTCAGGGCCATGCGGTCATGTTCAAGGCTCGGAAAGACCCTGGTCGTGACCGCATCATAGAGCGGCGCGAGGCGGATCGTGCTGAAACGATCCGCAGCAGGCCCGGCAATCTTTAGGAGCGCCAAATTCTTCAAGTGCATATCGCCGTCGCCGATCAACCAGGCGAACAGGGCGCGCTTGATCACCAACGGCAGATCTTCCCCGGCAGATGTCGACAGCGGTTGAACTGCGCGGGTTATCCGCTCGATTGTTCCATCGTATTTGGCGTCAGGGGGCAAATCGAGAACCGAACACAGATCCTCCAAGGCAAAACGGCGTTCATCCGCGCGCGATGTGCGGATATCGCACCGCTCGACCAGCAAGGCTGGGGGCATGTCATCCGGCATTGGGACCAGAGCGATGTCAGGCGCTTCCAACCCCGAAGTACGGCCAAGAGACATCGCAAGATATTCGATCACGGGAAGCCCCTGAAACCCAGCTGTTCCCGCCGGTTTCAGGATATGGGTGAACGGCAGGCCCGCGCTTGGCGACAATTGACCATCCCGCGCCAAAACCATAGGCGCCTTGATCTGAACGCCAGACAGGTGCGGTGTGTCCGCCCGCTCATAAAGGCGCGCCAGCCCCGCCTCGAAGTCTGCTTCAAGCTTGCCGCGCCCCGGACCAGCATAGCGTCCAGTAAACACACCGTTGCGGGTATATCGGGACAACGATACGGCCAGAGTGTCTGCCGGTGGCGACGGAAGCTCGCCTGCGTCTTCGCTGGTCGTAATGTTGGACATATATCGTTTGCCCGAGCGCAGCACAGCGCGCTCGTCTTTGTCCTTGAGAACCTTCTCCAGCCAGCCTTCAGGCAACAGTGACAGTATGCAGGGAGGAAGCCTGCCCGGAACCCGCTGTTGCACGAGCGGCAGATCAAACCCGTCCTGTGGCTGCCATCGCCATTCAAATCCGTCGTGACTGAGCTGGCCAATGGGCTGACCATGCCAGGCGACCAGAAACGAAAGTGCGGCTTCGTTGCGTACATCCACCGCAACGGCGGTACGCAACAGATACCGCTCAGTCTACGCCCCCTCCCGGTACCATGTGTTCTCACGCGCTTGCGCCCAAACCGCATCGGCAGCCGCTGCTGGATTGCCGTATTCCTCGACGAGCCGCGCCGCGATCTCAGTGCGCATCGTGTCATCCATTGAGGTCGCGCATCGGGGCCGGATAGAGAACACTGGCGTCAAGGAGCGCGTGCGATCGCAGGCCTCCTGGGCCCCCGGGGGAAATTGCCGGTGAGCCATCATGTTCAAGCGCATTCTCCTTTGCTGCGAACCTCAAGAAAGGCTTAAACGCAATGACTGCACCAAACAAATCAAGTGTAGCGCATCTGTTTCGTTGCGTGTTGTGTTTCGCACGCCAGTGCTTTGGCACTGATCAGGCACTCGGCGGTGCCCGCAGCCGCCATGGCGGCGTCTCCGCCCATGTGGGTGTCGATCCTTCGTGCATTTGACTGATGAGATCGCGGGTGCGACCGCAATCGCTTGAACCAGCGGTCCGCCGGGTCTCCGCGTCGCTCTAACCCGACGGCAGGTGGCTGTTATCTGCGCGATTGTTGAGCCCCTTGTGCGACCAGTGATCCAGGCTCGGCGCCAGTTCTCGCTTTGCCGCGCCTTAGGATCGCGGGCCCACCATCCTGACCCTAGCTGGTCCTTATCGGAAATTGCTTCGCCTCATGAAGCTCGGAGCTGCTGTTGCACGTCGATAGACTGATGCAAAACGCGTATGACATAGATCGCGGCCTCTGAGACTTCATAAAAGGCCAAGTGTCGTCCGGTGAGCAAACGTCTGGCACCGATTAGGAGTTCTGAACACTCGGGGCCCAGAAACGGGCTTTCGGCGAGGCTCTGGAGGGAACGATCAATATCATCAAGATATCGATCGGCTTGATCCATGCCCCACTTATCAAACGTTGTGGCCCAGATGTCTATGAGATCAGATTTGGCGGCTTCGCTAATCCGGATTTCACGCATCCTTGGCGCTCGTTTGAGCCCGCGCTTGCGCCTTGATTGCAGTCATATCGAGAGGTCCGGCATCGCCAGAACGCTTGCCGTCCATGAGGGCCACGCGCAGTCGCGCCCGTTGTCCCTCTTGTTCTTCCATGAGCCGCAGAGATGCGCGGATTAGCTCGCTTGTTGAACCATAACGACCTTCCTTTAGCATCAATGAGATAAAATCATCCCAATATGGGCCAAGTGTGACGCTCGTTCCTGCCATGTCAGCCTCCAATTGTACCTAGAAATAAGATATGTGGGTATTACTGCAAATGCAAACCTGCGGTTTTACGGACTGGGGCGGATGTTGGTGGGGTTCAAACTTTACCAAACTCAAAGTCTGGCGGCATCCGGCGCTGTTGCAGGGATCAACGTCGGCCCGGAACGCGCCCAACTCGAAACGGAATTCAAGCGGTGCGTTCGGAGATCGGGCGACCGAGTCCGGATTGAAAGCGAGATGCAGATTGCGCCATGTTTTGCGTGGCCTCGTGGTGCCATGCTTCTTGGCGTTCCAACCATTTCCACCATGCATCTTGAGCCCAGTTGAATCCACAATGAGCGTGATTGGCCCCTCAGAACGACGTGGACGATGTCCGATCTTCAACTCCGAGCTGCTGCGCGAAAACGTCGAGACATCGGGCACTGGAAGATTCAAGTTCATCGGTTACGCAATCGACCGCATGAAGCCCTGCGTTTGTCTCAACGCAAGTCGAAACAGGGCCCGCAACGTAAGACAAATCTCAATCGCTAGATCCGAATACCGCGGCTGACCACCGCGTGACTTGCGGTGCGGGGGCCGCCCAATTTTGAACCACGTTGTCATGCACCGTGAGGGTCTGGCCGGTTTTGTCACAAAGTTTGCCGTGACGTATCCTCCGAAGCCATCCGTAGATCGGTCACGAAATTTGGGCCAATGGTCGCGCGTGGATTACGTCGCCGGCTGCCTCGACCCGGCGATATCTGGCATCTTGACGAGGTGGTTGCGAAACTTAGTGGCCGGAAGTGCAAGGAAGACTTCAGCTACGGGTCGAGCCTTTCTTCTCCTCGGGGACAAGCAGGTTTTCACCGGCGTTAGACAGATCGGTTCCATCGGCCTGACGCTCCAGCTCCCTGCTTTCGGAGATTAGGTCGCCTTCGCCGAGCGTGACGACTGCTGCATCCCCGCTTTCAGGTGCAGAACTCTGCGGCTCAACCTCTGCGGAGCGCTCTCCCGCAGCGACTTGTCTCACGGGCACGCCGTCCGGGAAGATGATTTCGCGCGCCGCGTCAGGCATTGAGATACCGGCGTTCTGAAGTGCCCGCTTGACCTGCCGCATTAGGGCCGATCGCACCTTAAATATCGAATACGCTCTTCCGTCGGACCAGAACTGCACCCTAATGTTGACAGTAGAAGACCCTAGTTCATCCACCAGAGCGCTGGGTTCGGGGTCGTCAAGCACCGCAGGATGGGAGCGGAGGGCCTGTACAATGACATTCTGCGCCTCCCGGACAGAGTCGTTGTATCCAATACCGACTACGAAATCCGAACGCTGATTTGGATTGGTGGAGAAGTTTTCGATGATACTCTCGTAAACAAGAGCGTTCGGGATCTGCACATGGTTTCCATCCAGGGAAAGCAAGATGGTGGTGCGCATGTTGAGGTTCTGCACGATGCCCTGATGTTCACCCACCTTTATCCAGTCGCCTGCCCGGAAGGGGTTTCGGATGCTCAGAAGAATGCTGGCAAGTGAGTTTGCGGCGATTTCCCGAAAGGCGAGGCCCAATACAATGCCGACCAGTCCGGTGCCGCCCAGGACGGTAATGGCGAGCCGCGTGAGGCCGGCGACCTGAAGTACGAGGTAAAGGCCGATCAGGATCACGGGGATCGACAAAGACCGAGCTACGAGATGGAGGAGCAGCGGTGACGCAATGCGCCGGCGCAGCGAACGACGCGCAAAGGCCGCCACGCCGCGCGAGGCAATCCATGCGAGCAGAAGAATGAGCAACGAAACGACCGCAAGCGGCGCAACCCATTGAACTCGATTGGCCAGCCTCTCGATCTCGCGCCAAGTTGGAGTCAGGTCCCAGCTGATTTTTGGATTGACCTCAATTCGGTTGACGACCGCCACAACCCCCTCGGTTCTAAGGGCCAGCTGGCGCGCCCAGTCCTTGCGCTCATCGGTTTCGGCCTGACCATCGATAAAGACGATGCCCTCGCGCACCGAGACGGCCAGAGAGCTAAACCATTCACTGGCGACCAGAATCCGCCTTAGACGATCTGCGATTTCTGAGTCGCGAACATCGGGTGTGACAGCGACCTCTTTTTGCGGGTCACTGGTGGGTGAATCAAGGGTGTTCGGCGACGTCTGCGCTTGAACAGGCGCGACTGCAAACACGAGCGCAAGCGCGGACAGGATTGCTAAATCGCCGATAACTTTTCGAATATGGCTGTTGTAGAGCGTGAAACTTGGTTTCATGAGTTTGCCTGGCAGTTGGTGGTTGAGGATAGCCTATGATTCCAACACTTGCACTCATCATACTTCCAGCACATCGACGCTGGAGCAGGACCGACGGGAAGCCGCGCGACCATCACGTCTCTGTCAGGCAAGAGCCGGTCGCTACATCGAGGAACAGAGAGACGGATTAGAACAAATGCAAAATAGGTGTATCAACGCAGAAGCCGCACTATTCGCGGGACTATGGACGGAATATGATGCGCTTTCTCGTTTCAGCTGACATTCACCTCGGATCACCAATCCAATCCGTGGCGCTGCGCAATCCCGACTTAGGCGACCGGTTGAAACGGGCCAGCCGCGACACCTTTGCCGAGATCATCGACTTAGCGATCTCGGAACATGTCGATGCGTTGGTGCTGGCGGGTGACATCTTTGACAACGATCACCCAGATCTAAAATCCCGCGCCTTTCTGATTGCACAGCTGTCGCGTGTCTCCGAGGCCGGTGTGCCTGCGGTGCTGATCAGGGGTAACCACGATGCACTGCTCGATCACCGCGCGCACGGAGATTTGGGGCCGAACATCCACCTTCTGCACAAGGGCGCTCCAACGGTCGAGATCGGCGACGTGGCGTTCCACGGACTTTCGTTCGATGCGGCTCATGTGGCGCAGAGTTTCCTACCGGATTATCCCCAACCTGTGCCTGGTAAGCGAAACGTTGGTTTGATGCATACCTCGCTTGGCGGCGCGCCGGGTCATGATCCCTATGCGCCCTGCGCCGAACGGGATCTGATGGCACATGGGTTCGACCTCTGGTGCCTCGGGCACATTCACGCGCCTTTCGAGCGTGTCGACGAACCGGTTCTGGCGGTGATGCCCGGTATCCCACAGCCCCGTCACTTTGGCGAGCGCAAGGGTGGTACCGTGACCCTCGTGTCCCTGGGAGAGGGCACGCCGGAGTTCGAACGCCGCGCCATTGGTCACCTGGGATTTTCCGAATGCGCGCTGGATCTGAGCGCATGTTCTGACCAACAGGAGGTCCTGCGTAGCTTGCGCGACGCGTTGTTGAGCGCGCAAGTGCCGGGTCGCGATATGGCAGTGCGTCTGCTCGTTACCTCGGACCGTCATGGCACGGACCTGGTGGCGGACCTGGCGACGGAGGTGCTAGATAGCATCGACGGCGTATTTCTCGACAAGGTCAGATCTACCCCGCCGCCCCGCAAACTGGGAGCTGAGACTGACGATCTCGTCCGCCTCATGCACGACGAACTGGTCGAAGATGGCTTTCGACAGGCCGCCATGCAACAGCTCGAAGAGCTGCGTCTCGCCCTGCCATCCGAGATCACAGACGAGCTTGATGAGGACGGACTGGATGTGCTTCTGGAGGAAGCTATTGCCGAAGTCTCCCTGACATTGCACGCGGGAGCCGCGAAGTGAGGCTGAACCGGCTCGATCTGATCCGCTATGGTCGTTTCAAGGAGGCCGAGATCGCTTTTCCAAAGCATGATGACGGCACGCCCGACGTGACGGTGATCTTTGGTCCGAACGAGGCGGGCAAGTCCACGGCATTCCACGGCTTTCTGGAACTGCTTTTCGGGTTCAAGAGCGGGGCGCATCCCTATGCCTTCCGCTTCGATCGAAGCGATCTTCTGGTTGGCGCAGAGCTTGACCTGCCTGGGCGCGGGGCCACGATCTTGCGCCGCAACAGCAAGAGGTCCCAATCGCTACTGGACGCGAATGACCGCCCGGTAAACGAGGCGATCTTGTCGGGCGCTTTGCACGGCGTGATGCGGAGCGCATACGAGGAACGGTTTTCGCTCGACGAGAAGGGGTTGCGCGAAGGCGGAGAACGGATCGCCGCGGCGCAGGGGGATCTGGGACAGCTTCTGCACGCAGGTCTCTCTGGCATGACGGGCATGGCACAAACTCTGGAGGCGCTGGAGGAGCGGGCCGACAAATTTCATAAGAAACGCGGTCGGGGCACCGTTCTGAAAACAGGCAGTGATCGCCTGAAAGAAATTGGCCGCGAGTTGCGCGCCGATCGCCTGACGACGGAACGAGAGCGCACCCTGCGCCGCGATCGTGACGGGGCTGCAGTCGCGTTTGACGCTGCCAATGCCGAGTTACGACAGACCCATCAACGACAGGCGGCGGCCAAGGCCGCGCTCGTCTGGTATGATCGGACCGAGGATATACGGCAGCTGACAGGGGCCCTGACCAATTTACCGGACGGCCCCGATCTCCCTACTGGTGCGGCAGAGCGCGTGGCGGGCCTCGTCGAGAAAATTGCCGCTCTGAGGATCCGGATCACGGAAGTGGACGAAGAAATCGCCAAGCAAGATCAGATCGTCGCAGACAACCCGATCGACATGCTGACGCAGCCGTTGGCTGCAGAGCTAGAACGGCTCGATCAGCTCACCATCGACGGGGCACCGCTGATGGGCCGGGCCACCACCGCGCGGGCCGATCTTGCCCGGCGCATCGAAGACCAAGAGAAACTCACCAGCCAGATAAACGCCGCTCTGGCGCTCCTCCTGGTGCCGGATGCGCCGGCATCCGCGGTTGCCTTGGAGCCTCATGCGCTCGAGGATCTGGCCAGTGCAATCCAGGACTGCCTGACCGCCAACCTTTCAGCGGACGCGGCGCAGGAAGCCTTTGAGACAGCCCGAGCCCAACAAGGTGATGCGCCAGCGGAACCGCAGGACCTGACTGCGCTGCGAGCCGCCTTCGATGTTTGGCAGGCTGTTGCGGATCTTTCCGCTTTGGAGACAGAACAGGATCAAGCTTTGGCGCGTCTGACAAAGGCCACCGCCAGCCTGCCGGGATCCTGGAAGGAACTCATCGATGCGGGCCTGCCCGCGCGCGAGACACTGGAGGAAGTCGCCCGGGATTGGGCGGCCCTGACCGCCGAGCGCGGGTCGGCACGCAAAGACCTCGACGCCCGCGCCGCAGAACTGGCCGAGGCGCGGGCCGATCTTTCTTCGCTTGAGGCCGCGCCTGGCGCCGTCGACATCGTCATGACGGAAGAGACTCGGCGTCTGCGTGACATGGCTTGGAGCAGTCATCGCAACGATCTGTCCATTGAGACCGCAGATCAATTCGAGGCAAGGATGTATGCCGATGACGCCGCCCGCGCGCATTACCTGACTGGTTCCGAGGCGCGGCAAAGGTTGCTCGCAGCGCAAGGTCAGAAGCGGACGGCTGAGGTTCGGCATGACACCGCAAAGACGCGTCACGACGACTTGGTTACTCACCGAGATCAGCTGTGGGAGCGCTGTTCGAGACTGTCGCTTGCGCTGGGATTGGGCGAAAACGCGGCCCCCTCAGCCTTTGGAGCACGGCTACAAGCCCTAAACGCAGCGGGCGAAGCTGCCGCAAACCTTTCCAACGCGCAAGTGTCTCTGGCGGCCCGCCTAACGCGGCAGCAGAATGCGCGCAACGCGCTGGCTGATGCTGGGCGGCCTCTTGGCCTTTACCTCGATCAAGGCGACCTGCCTGTTCAGGTGCAACGGATCTTGACGCTGGAGGACAGTGACCGCAAGGCCTGGACCAGATGGGAGGATGGCGAGACGGCCATCGCCAAGCTGGAGAGCAAGTCTGAGCTATGCCGGAGCATCTGCGAAGAGGCGCAAAGCGGGCTCGACCGGTTGACGGCTACTCTGCCTCTGCCGGATCGCTCGCTCGAAGGGATCCGTATCGCCCTGCCGCACCTGCGCAGTTTGCAGCAGGTGCACGCTGATCGTCAGAAGCTCGCCGCTCGGATTGAGGACCTGAAACAGGCGATTGCGGCCCTGACAGAGGGATCGCAGCGCTTGGCTCGGATCATGGATGATCCTGAGGAGGAGGCCCGTGCCGACCCCGTTCAGGTCATCGACCGTACGCGTGCACGCGTGTTGACGGCCACGCGCGCCGACGAAAAAAGAGCGGAGGCCGAGACCCGCCGAGATGACGCAGATCGGGCGAAACGTCGCGTAGATGCCGACCTGCGCACCGCACAGCAGGACCTGGCGGTCTGCTTCGAAGGGCAAAGCGGGGCAGACCTAACGCCTCGGGACCGGGTGGGAAAGCTGGTCGAACGCGATCATCTGCGTGCCGATAAGGCAACGGCGGACCGCGACCGCCAGAAAACTCGTGACGGTGTAGAAGCCGATCTCTTTGCCGAGGAATTGGACCGGATGCCGGACGCCGCGCGCGCGGCAGAGCTGGAACAGGCCTTGAAAGACGCGCAAGACACCCGCGACACTGCCCGCGATGCGCAGCGTGAGGCTGAACGTCTGTACCGAGCGGCTTTTGAGGCCGCCGACCGCAGCGACCTGGCCACCGAACAGGCAACCCTGCGCGAAGAACTCCGTAGGGGCGCGCGTCAATCGGCGGTGGCCCGGCTGGGGGTGCTTGCGGCGCGCGGGGCGCTGCGTCGGCTTGCGGCTGAACGGCGCAGCAGCATGTTGCGTGACGTCGAAGAGGCCTTTGTCACCATGACCACCCCCGCCTGGACCGGCGTGGATGTCTGGAGCCAGGCCGAAGGCGAAAAGCTCGTTGGTATTCAGCCCGACGGCAGCACGGTTCCTGTGGAACAGATGTCGACGGGTACGATGGGTCAGTTGTACTTTGCTCTGCGACTGGCAGGATATCGCAGCTTTGCCCGCGATCCAGGGCCGCTGCCGATGATCCTCGACGACATCATGGAGACCTTCGACGACACGCGCGCTCGGGCGGCCCTGCAGCTTTGCGCCGAGATTGGAGCGAACGGGCAGGCGATCCTCTTCACGCATCATGCCCATCTGGTCGAATTGGCACGTGACTGCATTAAGGGGGTGGCCGTCGTGGACATGCCAGAATGATAGGTCTGAAAAGCGGCTAGGTTTGCAGTCTTTTTCTTACCTAATTTTGAAGCGAGTGGGCCGTTAAAGGGGAACTTGACCGCAGCCTGATTTGTGCAACAGAGCCAGTTTCTAGTGCCTTCCGATCTGCAAGATTTCCGCTTCAGCCGTCGACTGGTGGGAAGAACAACCGACCACAATTGAAGCAACCACATAAAGGCATCTAGTCCCAGCCGCCGTCTCAAACTCGGTGCACAGAATGTTGATCTGCAACACGCGCCAAACTGGCAGGTGCGCGCGCCACATAGCAGAGCAGGGCACGCCTTCAGGGCAACGGCTTATTATGGCCAATCTGAAGCAATGCACGCTCTGCAGCGCCTCTGGCCGCACCCAAACGCTGAGGAAAGTCAGGAGCTCTTTGCGTTACGTGCAGGTGCGCCGACATGGCTGGCTCAAGAACTGAGCGTTCTGGCCGCCGTATAATGTCCAAAGTCCAAACCTACTTTTCTCTTACCGACCAAGACAAAATCGACGCGCTTGAAACGGCCGCCTCAATACTGGGGCGGCCTACCCATCTGCTTGAAAAGGACATTTGGGTTGTCTGGTCGCTGAATGCTCTCATTGACAGCGCACTGGGCAAAAGCCTCGCCTTCAAAGGCGGCACGTGGCTTTTAAAAGTCTACAGGCCGATCGACCGATTTTCTGAAAATGTCGACGTTACCTACGACATTTGAAAAGTCACTCCAAAGGCTGCTTACCGAACGGCCAAGCTGTATCTTGTGCTGCGCCCGCCGCCCTGGTCCTTGCGCAATCCTGCGAGTGCTACGAGGTCGGTTATGTCGCGCAACCGCTCCCAGACGTTCGCCTCGCGCAGGACCTCGCCGAGCACGTCGTCGGCGCGAAGGATCGCACGGTCCAGACAATCGGGGAACCAGACCAGCCAGTCGGTCACGTCGAGTTCGCCCTTCTGGCTGCGCTCCAGTGCGTCATAATAGGCATCACGCTCCCGGCGAATTTGGGCAGACATGCTGTAGAAGCGCTGCGGGCTGCCTTCGGCGCGTGCAAGCGCCATGTCGGCACCCGCGCGGGCGATGCGACCATTGCCATCCTCGAATGGATGGATTGTGACGAACCAAAGATGGCAAGCCCCGCGCGCAGGACAGCGTCGGTTTTGTCTGGTGCCTCGAGGAAGTTGGCCATCTCAGTGGGCAGTTGCTGGGCCTGCTGTGGTGCCTCGAAATGCACACGCTCCCGTCCATAGGGGCCGGAGACAACCTGCATCGGCCCCGCAGTCGCATCGCGCCAGGCGCCGACGGCGATCCTGGTTATGCCGCTGCGTCCGGCTGGGAAGAGCGAGGCATGCCAATCGAACACTCGGGCCTCGTTTAACGGCTTGGCGTGGTTCGGGGTCGCGTCAAGCATCCTTTCGACTACCCCTTCGACATTCCGGTCGGTCGGGGAAAGCGCGCCGATTTCGATCCCGAGCTGCCGGGCAATTGACGACCGTACCGCGCCCGCGTCGAGCGTCTCGCCTTCCATGTTGCTCGATTTGACAACGTCCTCGGTCAGGGTGCGCAGGAGGGCCTCGTTCTGCTGATCGAGGCCGAGCGATTCCATCCGCCCGATCAGCCGTCCCTGCCGATAGCGGACCGTGGCAAGCCGATCCGTGATCGCTTCAGCCGACCAGCGGAACCGGGGCCAGTCTGCATGTTCGTGGATGCAGACCATATTCACCGCATAGCTCAAGTACAATCACCGCAAGTTATGCGGTGATTGACGCTGTAGTCACCGCATGCGCAGTCAACCTGTTGTAGATGGCCCATGCCGACGTTGTTCAGGCGGCCTGCCCGAAGGGCTCGTAGCGGACTTCGGTTCTGTCGCAAAGTTTCAGAATATGGGCCAGCGTACCTGTGATAAACGCCGCTCTTTAAATCAGCAGGTGGGCATCAGAGCGTGACGATTGATTTCAAAGGCAAGCTCACGTCCGGCAATACCTGTCGTTCCGTCATGCAATAAAATTTGCGACAGAACCCTGCTGGATGCTAGCTTGGCAAGTTGACGCGCAGAAGTTCATGTAGTGCGCAAATGGTTATGCCATAAGCGTCACGCTGGTAGATCGGCATCCGCAAATAGGTTTGGGAAAAGACGCTCTCGGTAGTCTAGCGGGAAGGCAAGGCGAACCGGTGTCTTGGGCGACGCAGACGTCAGAAAGCCAGCCGTGGTGAGTTGTTTAAGCGTATTGCGAGCCGTCCTCTCGGAGGTTTTGAGCACTATTTGCGCGTCGCCACGGTCCAGCGCTCCGTGGCGCAAAACTGCTGAAATCAAGTCTGGCGCACGCTTGTCGTCGATCGTATCTGCGACCAGGCGCTGATAGCGTTTGTCCAGCCCGCCCAGATCAAAAAGCTTTGCAGAAAAGGTGATCTGATCCAGTGCGACATTCAGGAACCATGCGCTGAATGTCTTCAGTGCGGCTTCTGAAAGATTCCCGCGGCCGTCGCGATCCCCATGGCGAGGGCTGTCGGCATGATCCATCATCTGTTTATATTCTCCTCGATCCTTCAGTCCTCGGGCAAGGCCACGAGATATGGACCAGAGACCTTGGCCGCCAATACCGGCGTTGAGGGCCATGGCGTGCGACATAAGACGGCTAACGCGACCGTTGCCATCCGGGAACGGATGGATGAAGTTGAGGCGATGATGAGCGGAGGCAATGGCAATGATCCGGCTACTCGCTGAACGTGCGGCAATTTGGAAGCGCTTGTCGAAATGGTCCATGAACGCCGATAGCCTCATGGATGACGGCGGGTGATGGCGCCCAACCGCAACTTCTGAATCCCCATCTTGGCGCATGCGCCCGGGAACAATCGGCTCCTGCGAGCCGTCGGGGTGTTCGATGACACGTAACTCTTTGGGCATCTCGTCGTAAAAGGCTTGATGGACCCAAGCTAGGAATTCGACCGAGGTTGGTACAGGCATTGTACCGTTGCGTTGCATCTCATCGATTGCACGCTGCACGATAATATGTGCTCGTGCCTCCAATGCCAGAGGACGCGTGTCTTCTTCCAACTCGGTACCAGCGAGGGCTTTTTCGATGTCTCTTGGTCTCGTGTTGTGACCTTCGATCAGGTTGGAGTAATAACAGTTCATCATCCGCACCAGATCGGCCAGCTCAGCGGCGCTGTCTGGATGCAAGCCTTGCCCAAGCCCGCTCGCTTCTCGCTGTATCTCAACAGAAAGGTCAGCCAACTCAGCAGGGATGTGTTCCTCAAAGAGACAGGGTTCTATTCTGCCAGGCGTTTCCAACATTCTTTGCCGATCAGGTATCCGTCAAAAGTTGAATGTTTATAAGGCTTTTACGATGGATATGGCAAGTCTTTGCCGATCTTCATTGCCGATCATGGGCGCCAAACTGGTAAGCGTTCGTTGGCGACCGTGTAGAATTGTCATTTCAACTATTCTGTTATGACGTCAGCAGCGGGTGTGTGTGCACGTGTTGCGAGTAACATGAGGGGCAGATGCGTAATGTTTAGCGCTCCGACCGGAAATACGCGCCGATGCAAAATTTATGAGTGCGGCACCAATTAAAATCACCTGGCTGCGCATGCAGATGCTTGTCCCGCTCTCTATCAGTTGCTGCTGGAAATACTTTACATCATCCGGCGTCGCCGTCGCCGTCGCCGTCGCCGTCGCCGTCTCCGGCGAGCGACCGAGCCAGGCCGCAGACCGCTTGCAGGCGCGCAGGTGGCTGGTCTGGGATGCAGGGCCGAGATTGCGCGATATCATATCGGCAATCATGCGGGCACGCAGGGGCGTCATTGGTGTCGATTGTTGAATGTTCATCGGGAAACCCTCTGTCAATCGAGGCGAAATCACCTCGACCAACAGCACACACCCGACACCAAAATCCGCGCAACAAATCCTTGTTCAACGCAACACCCGCTACAAGCGCCCCTATCGCGGAGCGATTTAGTGCTTGGGCCGTTCATGTTGGTCGGGGCGAGATCGTTTGGCAGGATCGCTGCGATGCGGCTAACGGCAGCAAGGAGCCCAAATTGACACCACAGCAAACGGGCTTGCCGGGCACCAAACGATTACGTTTAATAGTGGGGCCACAGCGCGGGCGGGTCCCGGGGAGAGCTTCAGTATGCCGACTACATTGCGCATGTTCGTTCCTGCGGCGATCCGGTCTGTCATGGACCGCCTCACGCCGCGCGCGGAAGCCGAGACAGGAGTGCGGCTCATACAGGAGGTTGAGCTT
>CAJQNG010000109.1 GCA_905479635.1 uncultured Boseongicola sp.
CATCCACACGTGCCATCCCTTGGCCGACAAGCACATCACCCTGCCGCAGTTTCTGAATTATTCCCTCGGGCCTATGCCGTTCGTTCCACATTCCTTGTCCTGCGTTTCCTAAAGATAACGATGGAGCAATTCAGATGGGGAGGCTCACTATCATGAATGAAGCGGGTTTTGGCCTTCCCTGCTCACATGGCTTGCTTCCCTGTAAAACAGGGAAATGGAGCTGAGATTAGTTTGCTCAAGGCTGCGTTCAGCAGCAACAGATCGCGCGCGACATTGGCCGATTGCAAACCGGCATTTTCCATCATCTGAAAGATGATTGATACCGATGTCCTCTATCATCCGTCGGTCGACTTCGATCATCTGGTTTGTTGTCACGACTGGCAGTTTAGCAACGATTGGAAAGAGCTGTCTTGTCCCTGTCATTGCCGCGCCGTCACGCCATTCAACGCGAGACATGCCTTAGGCGGTCCAAACCGCAAAATGCGATCACCCTTCGTGAGGTGCAATGGCCCCGAAACGGGTGGGTTATCATTCCATTGCAACACCAACAGGCCGGGGTCATCAGCATCGACGATGCATTGCGCCCCAGTCACATGCTCCTTGATCCGTGTGCCGTCCGGTATTTGTGTGATGACAAGGTGCTGGTAGTCTTCAAACCACCCAAGCCTTTTTTGCGACACTGCGAGAATGATGAGCAACGTCCGGGCGGCTGTTATGGTTCAGACCAATTCCGCATCCGTCATGATCTCGACCAGCGCGGGACCTTTCACCGCCAGTGCTTTTTCAATAGCGGCTGCGATGTCATCGGTCTTGGTCACTTTCTGGCCATGCCCTCCACACAGCTTTGCAAACGCTGCGAAGGAGGGATTGTGCAGATCGGTCTCCCAAACTGGCCATTCACCGGATCGCTGTTCCTTGGAGATTTTGCCAAGCTGCCCGTTGTGCAAAAGGATGTGGGTCACGTCCATGCCGTATTTGACCGCCGTTGTGAAATCCATCGGATATTGGCCAAAGCCCCCATCGCCAGAGATCGATACGACCTTGCGTCCTTTCAAGTCTGCCACATCCTGCGTTGCGGCCCATGCCCCCATTGCCGCGGGAAAGCTGAAGCCGATAGACCCCAGATAGCCAGACATCAGCACGCGCTGTGTCCCTTTGGTTTCAAGGTAGCGGCCAAAGGAATAGGTGTTGTTGCCCACGTCGACGGCAAAGATCGTGTCGTCTGGCACCAGCTTTCCAAGCGCGTCGAAAATAGCGAAGGAATGAATGCCTTGCCCATGTTCTTCGGCGAGGCGACGGTGCTTTTCGTTGCGCCACATGGTCCAACGGTCCGCCAATTCGCTGGTTTGACCCACCGCATCGGGGTGGGGTTTAATCTGTTCCGCAGCCGCCGCACAAAACGCGCCAATATCGCCCCAGACGGGGACTTTCACAGGATGGAACTTGCCAAGCTGCATGCGATCGTAATCCACTTGAATGATGTTTTGTTTCTGCGCGATGCCGGTGTGATTTGAAAAACTGGCTCCAAAGGCGATAAGCACATCAGCTTCATTCATGAACCAGCTTGCAATCGGGGTCCCGGACCTGCCCAAGACACCGGCGCCAAGGGGGTGACTGTCGGGCACCAACCCTTTGGCCTTGAACGTTGTGACAACAGGTGCCCCGATCTTTTCGGCAAGAGCGATAATCTGGTCGCGGGCACCGTACGCGCCATGACCGACGACGATCATCGGACGTTTGGCCGAGTTCAAAAGCGAAACTGCCGCGTCAATGTCGCCGTCAGCTGGCGTGACCCGTGTGCCGCCCATCCGCCCCAAGGGCGCGCCTGCGGGTTTGTCGGATGGCAGCGTTTGAACATCGTCAGGGAAAATCAGATGGGCCACGTCTTGCTGAACGATGGCGTTCTTGCAGGCCAGCGACATCAGTTCGGCATGGTTTGACGTGCTCAGCACGGTTTGTGAGAAATGCGCGACGGCTTGGAATGCCGATTTCAGATCAATATCCTGAAACGCGCCCGGTCCGAACACCTGTGTCTGAACTTGTCCAGTCAGCGCCAACACTGGGGCGCGATCCACTTTGGCGTCCCACATGCCGGTCATAAGGTTCGTGGCCCCCGGCCCTGCGATAGTCAGGCAGGCTGCCGGCTTTCCTGTCAGCTTGCCATAGGCAGAGGCGGCAAAGGCCGCTGCCCCCTCATGTCGGATTCCGTAGTATTTTAATTTCTTATCGATGACCGAAAGCCGGATTGCATCCGCGAGCCCAAGGTTGGAATGCCCGACCATGCCAAAGACGGATTGCACGCCCCAGTTCGTCATTGTCTCGACCATCACGTCGGTGACGGTTTGGGTGTGCGATGGCTCTGCCTCAAGGCCCACGAAAATTTCACCATCGCGGATGTCGAGCGGATACATTTCCTGTCCGCTGTCTTCATGCCCGCCCGGTGGTTTTCCCGTGAGCGGATCAAAGTCCCACCCATGCCAAGGGCACCTGATCCAGCATTTGTCGTCGAGTCCCTTTTCGATGGCGCCTTCGCCCAGTGGTCCGCGTTGGTGCGGGCAATGGTTGTTCATCGCGGCCCACTGCCCGTCAAAATGCACCAGGCAGATCGAGGTCGTGCGCGCAGTGACCGTTTTTATCCGACCTTCGGGAAGATCATCTACATGCCCCACCGAAATCCAATCGAGGGTTTGCGTATCCATGTCCTGTTCCATCTATGCCACGCCGCCAAAAGCCACGCCGGAAATCGCGGCCATGTCTTTTTTCCAAGTCGTCAGATCGTCGGGATTGAATTTTGACAGATGGTCATGCCCGCAGGCACGGGCCATGACCTGCATCAGCTCAACGCTCGCCTCGAAGAAATTCGCCAGTTGACGGGCGGATTTTTCGGCCACCAGACGGTTGACCAGATGCGGTTTCTGCGTCGCGATCCCGACGGGGCAATTGTTGGTGTGGCAGGCCCGCATCGCGAGGCAGCCGATCGCCTGCATTGCCGAATTGGACAGCGCAATGGCGTCGGCTCCCATAGCCATGGCCTTGATGAAATCCGCAGGTTTGCGCAGGCCGCCGGTGATCACGAGCGTCACGTCTCCGCGCCCAAGTTTGTCTAGATGCCGCCGTGCGCGGGCCAATGCAGGGATCGTCGGGACGGAAATATTGTCGCGGAAGATAATTGGGGCTGCCCCCGTGCCGCCGCCGCGCCCGTCCAAAATCACATAATCCACACCGACTGCCAAAGCTGCATCGATGTCTTTCTCGATATGCTGTGCGGACAGTTTGTAGCCGATAGGAATGCCACCCGTGCGGTCCCGCACTTCGTCGGCGAAGGCTTTGATTTGGCTCACCTCGGTCCATTCCGGGAACCGGGACGGAGAGATCGCGTCTGTTCCTGGCTCCAACCCCCGCACCTCGGCAATTTTGCCTTGCACCTTGTTGCCGGGCAAATGGCCGCCGGTGCCGGTTTTGGCCCCCTGCCCGCCCTTAAAATGGAACGCCTGCACGCGGTCCAGCTTGTCCCAGCTGAACCCGAACCGGGCGGATGCCAGTTCGTAAAAGTATCGGCTATTTTCAGACTGTTCTTCGGGCAACATACCACCTTCGCCTGAACAAATTCCGGTGCCAGCCATCTCGGCACCACGTGCAAGTGCCACCTTGGCGGAGTCTGACAGGGCGCCAAAACTCATGTCCGATACGAACAGCGGGATTTTCAGCTTCAGCGGCTTTTGAGCGTTAGGTCCGATCACCACTTCGGTCCCGACAGGCTCATCGTCCAGAAGCGGTGGCTTGAATAATTGCGCGGTGAGCAACTGAATATCGTCCCAATCGGGTAATTCATTGCGCGGCACTCCCATCGATTCCACAGCCCCATGATGGCCTGTTTTGGATAGGCCGGACCTGGCGTAGCTTTGGATCAATCCGTTGTAAGGCTCGGCATCTGACCCGTGGCTGGGGTCGGCATAGAGCCCAAGATAGGCGTCGCGATTGTAGGGCTGTGGGTTGGCAAGGCCCCATGCGTTGATTTCGTCTGCATCGACGCAAACATCGCCGCCCTCAAGCCACGATTTAAACTTTGGTAACTTCTCATCATTGGCATAGGCCGACACGCCGCTGTCGAGGCGGTAATCCCAGTTATGGACGCCGCAAATCAGATCATTCCCTCGCACATGCCCATCCGACATCAACGCGCCCCGGTGCAAGCAGCGCCCGTAAAAAACCGAGACCTCCTCGTCAAACCGCACCACCACCAAATCCACCTCACCCACAATGGCATATTCTGGTTTCCGATCAGCCAAATCACCAAGCTTGAAGATTGCAGTCTTTGTCATGGGATGTCCTTTTTTGAGGTCTCTTGACGTGTTTCGGGGCATGGCCCCATTTGGCTTATTTTTGCCGCATACCAACGGGCGCCGGGTGCGGCAGTGATCCCGTGCAGGATCGCGCTGATCCAAACAGCATTGATCGCAAGATGCAAAATATCTTGGCCCAATGCATGGGGCAAATTTTCCAAGATCAACAGCGCAAACAAGGCCGTCGCCAACCCGCGCGGCCCGAACCAGCCAAAGAAGAATTTGGTGATCGGCTGTGCATCCGTTCCGATTAAGGAAAGCCAGATGGCCACAGGGCGAACGACGAAAAGACTCGCCAATATCAAACCAAGCATCGGAAGGGTCAAATGCGCGATGGCGTCCGGCACGACGGCCACGCCCAGAAGAAAAACGCTGCCTTGCTGATCTGCATCAAGGCGCAATCCTTAAATTTCGTAAACTGTCAACTTTGATGATGAGACGCGGCGGTTAGGTGTCGTTGGCGCGGATTTTGTGGGCGGCAGTAAAATGGATAGGCAAGCAACACCTCCTGATGAGCCAAAACTCGGCCCTCGCATGCAGCAGGTCTGGCCGCTGATGGTTGCCGCGCTGTTTGTCGGCTATTTGTTGTTCCCCGCTCCCGACATTTCTGCGGCAAGTAAAACTGTTTCCTATAGCGAAATCAGAGATTTGATAAAGCAGGGAGAGATTGATGAAGCCACTTTGCAGGCCGCCGCGATCATTGGCCATCTAACAGGACCAACCGACGAAGGGGCGGAAACGGTCCGTGCCATCCTCCCG
>CAJQNG010000110.1 GCA_905479635.1 uncultured Boseongicola sp.
GAAGCAATCGGCATCTCGTGCCGCATCTGCCCACGGGCTGATTGCCACCAGCGCTCGCTCCCGCCGCTTGAGCGAACGCTGCAAATCGACCACAATAGCAGGAAGACCCTGCCATATGAGGTTGTGGACTGATGTTGAAACCGCCGTTCTTGTCGCAGCGACCAGCTATTTTGCCTGGTAAAGTGAGCGACACGAAACAGCGATGGTCTCCCCCTTTGACGCCACCTACACGACGCCCATCGAAGCAGGCAAAATCCGTTTGACCGAAGCCCGGGTTGAGACCTGCGACGGGGACTCCCTGATCCTGTGGCGCATTAAGGCTGCCCAGAAAAGCGAACGATCCTCTATTTCCCCGGCAATGCAGGAGCTTTGAAAGAACATAGCCCACGCTTTTCTGCCCCGATCGACCAAAGGCTATTGCGTCGTCACAATCGGCTACCGAGGGTCCAGCGGTTCAAGCAGCGCCCGAAGAATTGACCCTCACTGTAGACGCGATCACCAAAGCAATCCTCGAAACCGCGCGTCCACTGGCGCTTTATGGGGAAAGTCTTGGCACAGCGATGGCCCTGCGCGTGGCTGCCGACGATATTGGCGACGCGATTGTCCTTGAAGCTCCGTTCACTTCGTTTCTCGATATCCTGGCCGCGCAATACCCGCTGGAAAATCTGGGCGACCTTTGTGGCCCAACACTGGGACAGCCGCCCTACGCCCGCGACATTCGCCTACCTCTTCTTGTTATCCACGGAGAGATCGGCAAAATTGTGCCCATCGTCTTGGGCCGCGAGATTTTTGCGGCCCAGGCTCAGCCGAAAAACAGTTCCTCGAAATTGCCAGCGAAGGCCACCGGACTCTTTGGACACCAGGTATGCAAAGCGCGCTTTATGGCTTTTAGACGCCCGTTAGTCCGGCGCGTCCGCCACACGCGAAGACACATCATCTACTGCATGAACAATCATCGCCAGACACTCTGGCGACGAAAACCGATGATCCGCCCCCTTCACAACCGTCAACCGCATATCGTCTCCACTCGCATGATCCATCAAGCGATAGGCAACCGACACATCAACATCCGCGTCGGCTGCCCCTTGCAAAAACCGCGTCGGAAATGGCAATGACAGAGCATCCCGCAGCACAAGACGCGTCCGCCCTTCTTCGATCAATCGACGCGTGATCACGTAAGGACCTTCCGAGTATTCGGACGGCAACTCGACCCGACCCAAGCGCGCCAAATCAGCCCTTTGGTCCTCGTCAAACCCCGCCCACATGCCGTCCTCGGTAAAATCCGGTGCTGCCGCAATCGTGACCAATCCCGCCACCAGATCGGGCCGCTCGCGTGCTATCAAAAGACTGATCCAGCCCCCCATCGACGAGCCGACCAACACCTGCGGTCCTTGCGTCAATGCCTCGATGATAGCCACCGCGTCCTCGAACCAATCGCCAATTGCGCCGTCCAGAAAATCTCCCGACGACTGCCCATGCCCCGAATAATCAAACCGCAAAAACGCGCGGCCCCGACGTTGCGCCCAATCTTCAAGATAGATCGCCTTGGTGCCTTCTTTGTCGGATCGAAAACCGCCCAGAAACACCACGCCGGGGCCCGCGCCCGCCGTCTGACTATAGGCAAGATTGCGAATGCCGCTGTGATGAATTCCGTCCGTCATGATGGCCCTCCGATTTCTCAAAACGCTAGCGCATCGACAACATGATGCAAGCGCTTGTGGCTCATGTGTTGACTTTCGCCCCGACGCTTGCCAAATCCCCTGCACACATAACCCGCAACCGGGCGTTCCGTGGGCGCCAAACTGACGAGGAGCTTCAGGCCAATGGCCCAGATTTCCCTTACCCTTCCCGATGGTAATTCCCGTCCCTACGAGGCCGGCGTAACCGCAGCCGATGTGGCCGCAGACATCTCGACCTCGCTCGCGAAAAAGGCGATAAGTGCGACCGTGAACGGCGCGCACCACGACCTTCAATGGCCGATCAACGCGGACGCCGACATTGCGATTCACACGATGAAGGACGACGATCAGGCGCTTGAACTGATCCGTCACGACCTTGCGCACATCATGGCCCGCGCCGTGCAAGCGCTTTGGCCCGATGTCAAAGTCACGATCGGTCCGGTGATCGCCAATGGCTGGTACTACGATTTCGATCGGGTCGAGCCTTTCACTCCCGAAGACCTGGGCGAGATTGAAGCCAAGATGAAAGACATCATCAACGCCCGTGAACCAGTGCGCACCGAAGTCTGGGATCGCGCGCGCGCCGTGCAACACTACACCGACACCGGCGAGCCCTATAAAGTTGAGCTGATCGACAGCATTCCGGGCGACGAACCGCTGCGGATGTATTGGCATGGCGACTGGCAAGACCTTTGCCGCGGACCCCACTTGCAGCATACAGGCCAAGTGCCGGCCGATGCATTCAAGCTGATGAGCATAGCAGGCGCCTATTGGCGCGGCGACAGTTCGCGCGCAATGCTTCAACGTATCTACGGTGTCGCGTTCAAAAACCGCGATGACCTGAAAAAGCACCTTCATATGCTGGAAGAGGCTGCCAAACGTGACCACCGCCGTTTGGGTCGAGAGATGGACCTGTTCCACATGCAGGAAGAGGCCCCCGGGCAAGTGTTCTGGCATGCCAATGGCTGGTCGATCTATACCACCTTGCAAGACTACATGCGCCGCAAACAACGCGCTGCGGGCTACGTCGAGGTCAACACCCCG
>CAJQNG010000111.1 GCA_905479635.1 uncultured Boseongicola sp.
CTGTGACGACAACAATCTGTCCGGCAGTTTCTGTTCCGCTGCCGTATCGGCGACTTGCAAAACGTTTGTCCCGCGGCATGGCGGGCGGGTTTAGGGCGAGGCCGGAATGGGGTCGGGCAGGTCCATTCGCTTTCCCCTGCCAACGGCTGATCACAGGCAGAAAAATCTATCGAAATAAAAAAGCACAGAGCGCCGGGTCAACTGAGCGACCACGGCTTGCGGTTTGACGGGGCTTAGGCGCCACTCTACTCTATCCTGTCACCCTCAAGGGCATTCACAACCCCTCCAACCAGTTGATAGGCAAGAAGATCACGTATGGCCCGTGGATCACGGACGAGTGGCCGGGTTGAAGTGGTCAGCTGGGCAAGAATTTGCGCGGGGCTTTTATGTGTTTGAAGCGCCGTCGCGTGGTCCACGAACCGGAACGACAAGGCGCTTCCTGCGGTCGCCTGTGCGACGATTGGAAGATCGCACGGCAGTACCGTGCCAATACGAGGATATCCGCCGGTGGTCTGACATTCAGGCAACAGCACAAACGGTATGCCCTCCCCGGTCATCTGGATGTCCCCCGCGACCATCGGTTCTGACAGGATGGTAAGTTGTTCGCCCGTCGCGAAAGGCCGTCCGTCAAAAACGAGCTCGATGCCTTGCCGATTGCCGCGAGGCGTCCGTTTGAAACCGGTCATTTCAAAGCGCGTCCTGACCACGCCCGGGAAGTTATCGGTCTGGACACTGGGAAGCACCCGCACAGAGCCGCCTTCAAACCGGCCTTCGGGCGTTAATGTTTTGCCGACATCACCACGGTGTGAGTCAGGCCCGATAGGCAAGGTCTGGTTTGAGGCAAGAACCCCACCGATACCCGCCGTCAGATGGGTGGCCCGGCTTCCAAGGAAGGGGGTCGTGTGGATGCCGCCGCCAACGTGAAGATATCCGTAAACTCCGGTTCTTGCAGGTCCGATGGACAAACGCTGTCCGGCTTTGACAAGGTGCGACGCGGTCCAGACCAGCGGCTCACCGTCGAGTGTGGCTTTCATCGGCGCGCCGGTTAACGCAATTCGAATGTCAGCTGTCGTCGAGAATTCCCCACCGAATGCAGCCATTTCGATGGCAGCGCAGCTCAGCGATTGACCAAGTAAGGCTACACCTTCGATGAAAGCGGTGCGATCTGCTGCCCCCCCCATCGACAGACCCTGGCCCATATGTCCGGGCCGTCCCAAGTCCTGCACCGTCATGGCGGGTCCGGCCCGATGAATAAGAAGCGAGGTCGTCATCCCAGGCCCTCGCGGATGGCGCCGCCGTCGCCACTTTGATCGCCGGCCTGAAGGTTCGCGAAGTCTTGATCTGATACTGAACGAAAGCGGATTTCATCTCCGGGCTTAAGCGCGAAGGGTTCGGGTGCGTTTGGCCGGAACGCGTGAAACCCGCATTTCCCAACCTGCCGCCAGCCCGTCGGAGTCGATGTTGAGAACAGAACGATCTGGCGAATTGCGACTGTGATGGCCCCAATGGGCACGCGCTTTGTGAGGTCGGACTGGCGCGGGATGTCCCAGTTTTTGGGCAGTGAACCAAGGTAAGGCTGCCCCGGAGCAAAGCCTAAGGTCATGACCCGCAAGGGTTTGGCGCACAGTTCGGCAACTGCCACGTCTGGCGATACACCGGCAAGACGTGCCGCCTCTTCCAACTGCGGTCCGGCTTCCTCGCCGCCAAAGACTGCAGGGATCGTCCAAAGGACGCGGTTCGTGGGCAATGGTGCAGCGCTCCAGACGCGATCTTCGGTCAATTCCTGTAGGCGCGCGCGCAACGCGTCACGTGCCAGAAGAAGCGGGTCATATGTCACGAATGTCGAGGTGAGCGACGTCGACGTTTCGCTCACACCGTCAAGCCCAAGCGCCTCGACTGCCGCGCGAAACGCCAATGCCGCGCTATTGGCCCCATCGGTCAAGACGTCCGAAAACGTCACAAGCATCCCGCATAGTCCGACATCAACGATGCGCGGGAATGCGGACATGTCAGGAGAATCTGCACGGGTCACGGGCGGGCCATTTGCTGGATTTCGATGGGATACTAACGCTAATTCAGCGCTTGTGGCAGGAAGAGTGCGATTTGTGGGAAGGCGATCAGCGCCAGCGCCATGGCCAGCATTACTGCCACGAAGGGCAGGGCGCCGAGCATGACGTCCGACATGCTCCCGCTTTTTCGCGCCCCTTGCACAACGTACAGGTTCAGTCCCACAGGCGGCGTAATCAAAGCCATTTCGATCAGAACGATCATCAAAATACCGAACCAGATCGGGTCGAACCCTTGCTCGACGACCAACGGCACAATGATCGGAATGGTTACAACCATGAGCGACAGTGTCTCGATGAAAAAGCCAAGAACGATGTACATGACGACAACGACCAATATGAACCCAAGCGGAGAAAGCCCGAGGCCTGTCAGAAATGCGTCCAGTTCCTGACCTAATCCGGCCGAGGCCAACGTGAAATTCAGGAAGGATGCTCCGATCACGACAAGCATGATCATCGAGGTGATTTTGACGGTCCCGTGGATACTTTCCACCAGCATATTCAACGATATGCCGCCAAAGGCCCCGGCGATGACGAAGGCTCCGGCAACGCCCACCGCTGCGGCTTCCGTCGGTGTCGCCCAACCGTTGTAGATCGAGCCAATGATCACCGTGAACAACAATATGATCGGCGCCAAGTGAACCAGCGCACGCATCATCTCGGGCAGTGGAAAAACCCGGCGCTCCCCGCCAAGGTGTGGCCAGATCGTGCAAATAATGGCGACCATAATGATGAACGCCAACGCCAGACCCAGACCGGGAATAAGCCCGGCAAGGAACAGTTGTGGGATCGAGGTTTGGGTGAGAAAGCCGTAAACAATCAGATTGATGGACGGCGGGATCATAATGCCAAGAGTACCGCCAGCCGCGATCGCTCCGGAAAAGAGTTTCGGGTCATATCCGAGTTTTTCGGCCTGCGGCATTGCCACGGTCGCTACGGTTGCCGCTGTGGCCACGGACGACCCGGAGGTGGCAGAAAACATCGTCGCGGTCGCAACGTTCGCGTGGACCAAACCACCCGGCATCCATGATACCCAACGATCAAGCGCCGCGTAGGTGCGGGCTGCAACACCGCTACGTACCAAGATTTCACCAAGCAGAACGAAGAACGGAATGGCAATCAGGGTCGCACTATTCGATGACGACCACACCATATTGCCAAGTCCG
Source organism: uncultured Boseongicola sp. (assembly GCA_905479635.1). Taxonomy (GTDB): domain Bacteria; phylum Pseudomonadota; class Alphaproteobacteria; order Rhodobacterales; family Rhodobacteraceae; genus Boseongicola. The sequence continues at coordinate 3,233 of CAJQNG010000111.1, forward strand.
CGGATCAGCGGAAAACTTGAGAAGAACCAGTCGATCCCAAAGCCCAAAAGAAAAAGCACAATTCCGACCGGAATCGACATGCTTAGAAGGGCCAGCAACCCGATAGCGACATAGGCGATCATTGCAGGGACTCCGCTTCGCCAAAGGCGCCAATCGCGGCCTCGGTTTCTGAAAGTTGTCCTTTACGGATCATGTTCAACGCAACCAAAGTCGTGATGCACGACATGACTGCAAACCAAAGCCAACCCGCAAACCATGGCCCTTGAACAAGCGCCAGCGGGGTCTCAAGCGGCGTGTTGGCCGTCGAATTATTGTTCAGCGAGCGTTCCAGTACCGGCCAGCATTTGTAAGCAATTAACACGACCGTGCCGCTTAGAACCACCATCGAGAACACGTCGAACAAACACCGCCCAAGGGGCGCGGCGCGGCTTCGCAAAAGATCAATTCTGACGTGGCCAAGTTCAAGCATCGTATAGGCCATGCCCCATGAGGTCGCGATGGCCATGACGTAACCGCTTATCTCGTCGGTGCCGCCGAACGAGGACCCAAGTTGTCTGAAAACAATATCCAGAAGCACAAAGGCAGCGCAGCCCAGAAGCATGACGCCGACAAGCACCGCCACTCCTCTGTTTATCGTCCTGAGTGTTCCCAGCAGTTCCATTATCCTGGATCCTCTTTTGGTTTGAGTGTCTTACTCGATCGTCACGCCAACAACCTGACCCACGGATGCATTCCAGCGTTCCGCCCAGTCACCACCGGCCCGCTCGGCCCACTCAGGCAGAACTTCACTGACAAGGATCGCGCGTGCCTTGGCAAAGTCAGCGTCCGAAGCTTCAACCAAAACCATCGAACGCGCATCGCCAGCCGGGCACTCGCCGTTGCCGGTCAGGCAGGCGATGTCATTGACCAAGGCGTTTTGCGCTGTCGCCCATGCTGGGGCTTCGAATTCTGCTGTGACCTGCGTCTGGATCAGGTCCTGTGTTTCACTGCTGAGGCCATTCCATTTGTCAAGGTTCATGGCTGTCACAACCGGGTCCCAACCACCAAGCGGCAGTGGCATCAGGTGTGTCGAAACTTCCCACCAACCGGCAGAATACCCCGAACCGGCACCCGTGACGGCGCAGTCGACAACGCCTTTTTGAAGCGCGCCGGGCACCTCGGAGAACGCGACGTTCACGCCCTCGGCGCCGAGCGCTTCAAGCAGTTTTGCGGTCATACGACCCGAGGCGCGCACTTTCAGACCCTGAAGGTCATCAAGGCTGGAAATCTCGGCATTACAAAACACGACCTGCGGCGGGTAGGGCGCAATCGCCAGCACGTGGCTGTTAAAGCGGTCGTGGAAGATGTCGGCGACCATCGGGCGCGCGGCATCAACCATCGCGCGGGCTTCGTCAGCACTTAGGGCAATCAATGGGACGTCCAGACCTTCAAGTTCCGGCGCATCAGAAACCGCATAATCCGCAACGGTCATTGCAACATCGTAAACGCCCTGACCCAAAAGCGGATAAATGTCGCCAAGTCCAAGGCCCATCTGGTTGTGGGTTGTCAGTTCGACCGTGATGTCGCCACCGGACGCTGCTGGCAGGGTTTCACCCCAAAACGGCGCTTCGTATTCCTTGTGCAGCGGCAAGCCGGACCAGCTTCCGACAACAGCCAAGTTCTCGGCCAATGCGGGGGTTGCCAGCGTCATCGACGCGGCGAGCAATGTAAGCGATTTACGCATGTTTCTCTCCATGTTGGTTGTAGGTTTCTTGTTGATCATTGGTCTTCAAGCGTTTCCGAGACGTCCGCGATCAGCATGTGACCGGGGGCGTGGGTGATACAGAATGGGAGGCGCGCGTTCATAAGCACGTTTTGCGGAGTAACTCCGCAAGCCCAGTAAACGGGTATTTCGCCGTCTTCGACCGCAACTGGGTCGCCCCAATCCGGTGCATTCAAGTCAGCAATGCCGATATCCGCCGGATCGCCCATCGCAATCGGAGCCCCATGCGCATGCGGAAATCTGCCGCTGATACGATAAGCATCCTCGATGCGATCTTCGCGAATAGGGCGCATCGTGGCGACCATCTCTCCGGCAAAGACCCCCGCAGGTGTCAGTGCGACGTTGGTTTTGTACATCGGCACGGTCTTATCTTGTTCGATGTGGCGAACAGGAATGTCGTTGGCGATGAATGCGTTTTCAAAGGTAAAGGAACACCCTAAAGCGACCGTAACAAGATCGTCGCGCCAGAGGTCGGTGATATTCGTGACCTCGCCGGTAAACACGCCGTCGCGAAACACGCGATAGCGAGGCACGTCAGTGCGGATGTCTATGTCATCGCCAAGCGTGCGCATAAATGCATCGCCAGTATCGCTGACACCGACGACAGGGCAGGGCTTTGGATTGCGTTGGCAAAATCGCAGAAAGTCGAGAGCATGGGCTTCTGGCAGGATCGCAAGATTGCACTGCAGCTTTCCAGCGGCCAACCCCGCGGTGTGACGATCATAGCGTCCCTCGCGGATTGCCATGCGTACCTCGCGCGCCGACAGCCCGCGCAGGTCTTGATAAATTGTCGTGTCCGAAGACATCCCCACACCCTTTGATCCCATAGCGAAAGGATTGCATGGTCGATACTTTATCTCAAATTATCATTTTGGATCAATATTGATAGAAATTAGTGATAGGCTAGCCAGCATTATCCTTGCCCCAGGAATGCGCAATCTCCCGTGCAATTTCGGCCCCGCGTTCAGCCAAAACGCTGCGAGGTTCGCCAAGATACGAGGCCGTGAATGCCAAAGGACTAGGCTGGAAGCCGGGATCGAACTCCTCAATGCGCCCCAAAGATAGCAAGCCCGACGCCAACGCCTGAGGATAGGGCCCGACCGCAATCCCTGCCGCAATCATCTGCAAACTGGCCGAAAGCGACGCCGATGAATAGATCCGCACGTTGGGTCCGATGCGCCGCGACAACTCAGCCATCAACTCGCGATAGGGGCGTGTTTTTGCGGCATATGAGATCACCGGGATCGCTTGCAAATCGACAGGCCCGCTACCTTTCGCCTTGTACCAATGCAGATCAAATTTGGGCAGATCAACGTTTTCCACAGTAAATTCTGAAACCGGCCCCATCAAGAACGCCAGGTCAATATCCTGTTGTAACAAGCTGTTACGCAGATTTCCGGAAATATCGACCGTCAGATCAATGTTCACACGTGGATATTCGTTGCTGAATGCTTTCAGAAATTCCGGCAACCAGGCCTGTGCAATTGTCTCGGACGATCCGATCCGAAACAGCCCTTCGATCTTGGACGGGTTGGCGACGCGCTTTACGATCTCTTCCTGCACAAACAGCATTTGTTCGGCGTAGCCCAATAGCATCGTCCCCGATTTGGTCAATGCCACACCCTTTGGCGTGCGCTCGAACAAAACGACGCCAAGTTCGCTTTCTAATGTGCTGACGCGGGTGGAAATTGCCGGTTGTGACAGGCTCAGTTGTTCTGACGCGCGGCGAAACCCGCCCAACCGGGCGACCCAATAGAACGTCTTCAACTGCTCGAACGTCATTGTGCTACTCCCGCCGTATTTGATTTGGGCAATTCCGCTGGACAGCACCCGCGCTTGCGCTCAGTTTCGCCCCTGTCACCCACGTTCGAGGACCACGAGATGCATTTCAATACCGAAAATAGCTCCTTCAACTTTGAGGTCGAGCATTTGATCGTTGCGGGCTGGACCGGACGTGATGCGAAAGCCGTGCAACACCACATCGACGAACTGGCGGCAATCGGGGTTGCGCCACCGTCGAAGGTGCCCTTGTTCTACCGTGTCTCGAACGACCTTTTGACCACCGACCCGCTCATCGAAGTGCTGGGGGATGCGTCGTCTGGCGAAGCTGAACCTATGATTGTGCGACACGGCAGGACGCTTTGGTTGGGCCTTGGCTCGGATCACACCGACCGCCAGCTTGAGGCGACGTCTGTAGCCGCCTCAAAGCAAATCTGTGCCAAGCCCTGCGCTGCAACGCTTTGGGATTACGCCAGGGTTGCGGATCGTTTGGAGACCATCACCATTCAATCCTGGATCCACGAAAACGGCGACTGGGTTCTCTATCAGGACGGGCATCTCGGTCAGATCAGGCCGCTGGAGGCGCTTATCACCGCTATCGATCTCAAAGCTGGCTCGGCAATGTTGTGCGGAACCTACGCAGCAATCGGCGGCGTTCGCGCCGCCTCAAGGTTTCGCGCCACCATGCAAGATCCGGCGACGGGCGCGGAAATCAGCTTTGAGTACGAGGCACGTTCGCTGCCCGTCGTAAGCTAAGAACGACGATAGCTAAGAAAGACGGACGACTTAAAGCGCGCGCAAAATGGATTGCAGCTCTGGCTCGTCGACCATATTCGCAGCCTCGCCCTGGCTGACCCATTTGCGCTCGCGTTGATCTGCTTCAGGAAATTCGTCACGTATTTCTTCGACGATCAGAGGGAAAACCATTGTTTTCACAGGAATATCCAGACCGTCATCAAGCGATTTTCGATAGGTATAGTGCCCAATGGCTTCGTCGCTCATACTGCCCTTCGACACGCCCGCTTCTTCCCAAGCTTCCTGTTTGGCAGCCTCGGGGTCGTTCAGGCCATCAATCGGCCACCCCTTTGGGATGATCCAACGACCAGTGTCGCGACTTGTGATCAATAGGATCTTATTGGCCTTGCCGTCACGCCGATAACAGAGCGCCGCAACCTGCAGGCGCGTTGGGCCGTGTAGCCATGGCCAGACGTATGCGTCCCATGCCCCTTTAAGGCGTTCTAGCATCAAAAATTCTACCTCAGGATGTTTTTCTTTTTGTTGACTGACATTACCTCAAAGTTTGTAAGAAGGCAATTTTCGCTCAGAACCAATCAATTGCGATGGATAGACAGCCCCGTAACTGGCATGCGAAGACAAACGTCAAACCACACAAACTGGGGGTGTTGCGTATCATGCCGCGCTTTTCTGCAAATCTTGGGTTTCTCTGGACTGACCTGTCCTTGCCAAGGGCGATCATTGCCGCCCAAGCCGCCGGTTTTGTCGCCGTCGAATGCCACTGGCCCTATGAAACCCCGCCCGAAGATGTGCTGTCGGCCCTTGATGCGACTGGGCTTCCAATGCTGGGATTAAATACTTCGCGCGGCGATACAGCTGCAGGTGAGAACGGATTGTCGGCCCTGCCGGATCGCGAAACCCAAGCGCGCGCAGCGATTGATCAGGCGTTGGAATACGCCTTAGCGGTTGGCGCGAAAGCGGTTCACGTGATGGCTGGCAACGCCCAGGGCCCAAGCGCTCATGCGACGTTTGTGGCAAACCTCGGCTATGCCTGCGCGCAGGCAGCACCGTCACAAATAACCATTCTGATCGAGCCACTGAACCGGAACGATGCCCCGGAGTATTTCCTGCGAAATACCGATCAGGCCGTGGTAATCATGAACGAGGTGAACGCCGAAAACCTTAAGCTGATGTTTGATTGCTATCATGTCGGCCGCAACGAGGGCGACGTCATCACGCGTTTCAAGGCGCTGCAGACCGTTATCGGGCATGTCCAGTTCGCGGCAGTACCCGATCGCGGCGCCCCCGATCACGGCGAGATCAACTATTCCCACGTTTTCCGCGAACTTGATGCGGTTGGATGGGCAATGCCCCTGGGCGCAGAGTACAAACCAGGTGGTCCGACGGAGGCGACCCTTGGGTGGATGAAGACACTGGTTTAAGCAGCCTTCCTGCTTGGCAGGACGGCTTGGTCCGTGCGATCAAGTCGTGAAAGCAAACAGTCATGGATGGTCCGTTGTGGCGAAACTTTTGAAATCATCGGCAGACCTTGTTGCCGCCGCCCGCGCGCGCATCGAGGAAGTTGCCACACCTGACCTGATCGCGCGGCTTGGCGATCCTGACGTCGTCGTCGTCGACATCCGTGACATTCGCGAACGGCAACGAAGCGGCTTTATCCCCGGTAGTGTGCATGCCCCGCGCGGTATGGTCGAATTTTGGATAGACCCCGACAGCCCTTATTTCAAAGAGGTTTTCGGACAAGACAAAACCTTTGTCTTCCACTGCGCGAGCGGATGGCGCTCGGCGCTGACGGTGGCCACTCTTCAGGATATGGGCTTCAAAGCCGCGCATCTGAAAGACGGGTTCTCGACTTGGGAAAAGCAGGGCGGCCCGGTCGAGAAAAGCGATCCGGCGACGTAATCGCAATACCTTTTCCCTCGATGGGCGGTAGAAAACTGAAATGAGCATCAAAGATGACAAACCCTTCCTGATCGACCTGTTCGAAGCCGCCGTTGCCGCCGCTGATCCAAAACGCGCGCTGGCCTGCGTTCTACCAAAGCCGCCGAGAGGGCGGACGATTGTCATCGGCGCGGGCAAAGGCGCGGCACAAATGGCTGCTGCCTTCGAGGACCTTTGGCCCACAAAAGTCGAAGGCGTCGTGGTCACCCGATACGGGTATGCGGCCCCCACCCGGTCGATCCGGGTGCTGGAAGCTTCGCATCCGGTGCCTGACGCAGCGGGCATGGAGGCGACCGCGGCCTTGTTTGCCGCGGTCTCGAACCTCGGTCCGGACGATCTTGTGATCGCGTTGATATGCGGTGGCGGGTCGGCCCTGTTGCCCGCGCCGCCGGACGGCATGACGCTTGCCGATGAAGCCGCGTTGAACGAATGCCTGCTGGCGTCCGGCGCGCCGATCTCAGTGATGAACGCGATCCGAAAACAGGTGAGCGAGATCAAAGGCGGGCGTCTTGCCGCCGCCGCGCACCCGGCGCGCGTCATAAGCCTTGTTGTGTCGGACGTGCCGGGGGATGACCCCGCACAGGTCGCCTCTGGCCCGACGGTTCCCGATACCGTGACACGCACCGACGCTCTTAATCATATAGCGGCCTACGGCATCGCATTGCCCGAAACGATCCGCCACCATCTTGCGTCCGACCTGGGCCAACCGCCGCATCCCTCTGAAGAAACCTTTGCGAAAAATGAGGTTTTCGTGATCGCCTCGGCATCTTTGTCACTCGAAGCCGCCGCCCGCGCAGCAAAGGCCGCTGGTATCACGCCTGTCATCTTATCAGACGCCATCGAAGGCGAGGCCCGAGACGTGGGGCAGGTCCACGCCGCGATCGCGCGCGAAGTCCGCCAGCGCAATCGGCCATTTTCGCCGCCAGTTGTGATCCTGTCGGGTGGTGAAACGACCGTAACGATCCGAAATGCGGGAGGACGCGGGGGCCGCAACACGGAATTCCTTCTGGCCTTTGCGCGCGGCATCGAAGGACAAAACATCAGCGCACTTGCGGCAGACACCGACGGTATCGACGGCTCCGAAGACAACGCCGGTGCCTTCGCCGATGGCTCCACCTGGAGCCGGATCAGGCAGGCGGGCAAAGACCCCGCCGCCATCCTGTCTGCCCACGACGCATGGGGCGCCTTCGATGCCATCGACGACCTCTTCGCACCGGGTCCGACAGGCACCAATGTGAACGATTTTCGCGCTATCCTCATCCGCTAGATGCCAGCCTCGGACGCCCCCCCTATTGCACCATTGCCAAAAGCGCGTTTTATCTCGGTAAACGACGATGCGGGCTGACCGCGTTCAAAAAAGGAACACCCAATGACCGACACTCCCATCGCTCTCGTGACCGGCGGCGCACAAGGCATCGGATATGCTTCTGCGGAGGCTCTGATGGAGGAAGGGTTCCGCGTGATCCTGGCCGACATCAAAGTCGACGGCGTGGCAGAAGCCGCGACCAAACTTGGCGCGCTGGCGGGGCTCGTGTGCGACATGGGCGACGCGGATCAGGTCTTGGCGATGTTCGACAAGATCGAGGCCGAGTACGGCCCGGTGTCGGCACTCGTCAACAACGCAGGCATTGCCGCTGCGGGGGAATTTTTGAGCTACGATCTTGCGACGTTTGACCGGGTCATAGGCGTCAACCTTCGCGGCGTGTTCGTCGCCACGCAGCGCGCTGGCCGCGCCATGGTCGAGCACGGGATCGAAGGCGCGATCGTCAACATGTCGTCGATCAATGCTCAGGTCGCAATTCCCGCGATCCCGGCCTATTGCGCGTCAAAGGGCGGCGTTATGCAACTGACCAAAGTCGCGGCCTTGGCGCTGGCGCCGCACAACATACGGGTCAATGCAGTGGGGCCGGGGTCAATTGACACCGAAATGATGGCGGGGGTGAACGCAAACCCAGAAGCCATGAAAACCGCCATGTCTCGCACCCCGCTAAAACGCCCCGGAACAGCCCGCGAAATCGGTGATGTCGTTGCCTTCCTCTGCTCGAAAAAGGCCAGCTATATCACTGGTGAGACAATCTACGTCGACGGCGGGCGGCTTGGTCTTAACTACACAGTCTGATCGGGCAGCCATCCGTTAAAGAAGGCATGATCCTTCGACAGCGGAAGTGTCGTGCGCACGCCGGTTCTTGCCGAGGCATAAATTGCCGTGACAAGTTCGATTGAAGCAGCCCCGTCCGCAAACGTCACTTCATGGCCGGGGGTGCCTTGAAGGGCGTCTGCAATCGCGTCAAATGCGCCAACATACCCGGCCCTAGCGCGCGCTGTTGCTTGCACAATGGCGTCGAGTTTGGGTTGAAGTGCAGGATCTCTGGCCTCAAAACGCCATGTCCCGGTGGCGGGCGCGTATGGCACCCATCCAGAGGTCGCCGTCAGGTTTTCAAACACCAGCCGAATCCGTGTTTCATCCACCGCCGCACCCAACGTGACCGAGCTTGTCGCAAGCGCACCGTTTGCCATCTGGAACGAAATTGCGGCGCAATCTTCGGTCTCAATTGGATTAACCCGCGTCGCGATGGCGGCAGACAATTGCGCGACAGGACCCAATAGATAGGTCAGCAAATCGTGAGTATGGATTGCATGCCCCAGGATGGCGCCACCCTGTTCACCAACCCATGTTCCGCGCCAGGGCTCTGAATAATATGCGGCGTCCCGCGACCAGTGCGTCTCAAGCGCCGCGACTTGTGGCGCACCGGTCGACCCGTTCGAAATCATCGTTTTCAGGGCCGCAATCGCGGGGCCAAAGCGATACTGAAAGATCGGGAAAAGCTGCGCGCCGGTTGCTTCGCTTGCGACCCGCAGACGCGCAATATCCGCCATCGATGTTGCAATAGGTTTTTCGCAAATCACGTGCTTTCCCGCAGCCAAGGCGTCCAACGCCACCGGAACGTGCAAATGCGGCGGCAGGCAAATATCGATCAAATCAATTTCTGGATCGCTGATCGCGACCTCAATCTCGCCGGACCATTCAATTGATGCATCCATGGCCCGCGCTCGCGCGGCGTCACGATCGACGATCAAACTGACCTGAAATCGATCCGACAAAGCGCGATAGGCTTCAAGGTGCTGCACCCCGATCCCCGCCCCTAAAATAGCAGCGCAGATCATGTGGTCGCCCCCTCTGCCTTGGCTTGCGCGGCAAGAGCAAGCCGCATCACCGTAAAGCAATGGGCCTGTGACATGGCAGTCTCCGTTCGGTTTTCGATGTCACCAAGCAGCCTCGAGAAATAAGGCAATCCGGCGTCCCGCGCGTCCAACGTCTCGCACCGCGTTCCATTGACCAGAACCACACTATCGGTGCCCGTGCGTCCGCCAACATCGACATATTTACGAAGCTCGATGTAGCCCTCGGTACCGAGAATTGTCAGTCGCCCATCGCCCCAATTCGGCAAGGCATCGGGCGTAAACCAGTCCACACGAATATAGCCGCTTGCGGTGTCCGAGCGCAAATTCAGCTCCCCAAGATCCTGCAATCCGGGCTTATCCGGATTGCCACGATTGGCGACAAAAGCGTGGGTGACCTCGGCGTCAGCCGCCCCCGTGTAATGCAGAAACTGATCGATCTGATGAGATGCAATGTCCGTCAAAATACCGCCATAGCGATCACGCTTAAAGAACCATGGCGGCCGCGTCGCGCGGTTAAGCCGGTGCGGCCCAAGTCCAACCGTCTGAATAACCCGCCCGATCTCTCCCGCCTCCACCAACTCACTCGCAAGGGTCGAACACCGGGTCTCAAAGCGTTCCGAAAAATTCACTGACCAAATCCGCCCGGTCCGCGCAACACAGGCGCGGATTGCCCCAAGCTGTTCAAAGGTCGTACACCCCGGCTTGTCGACCATCACATCCATGCCTGCGTCCATGGCCCGTATTGCCAAAGTGGCACGGTCCGCTGGAACGGCAGATATCAAAGCTAACTTTGCGCCTGATCCGAGCGCATCGCCCAAGGCTTCAAAGCGCGGCGTATCGGGAAACCGTTCGATGAAGCCGCCAAGCGTTCCCGGCGCGCCGTCCGTCCAAAAGCCAACGCAATGAGCGCCCGCCGCACATATACTTTCGGTCATCCCGTAAATGTGTCGATGATCCAGCCCTATGGCGACAACAGGTAGCGTCATATCTCAACCACCCCGACCGTTTGCCCCAGCTTCGAGGATCGCTCCATCGCGTCGATCACCGCATGAACGCGCAGCCCGTCCCGCATAGTACAAAGCGGCGCCCTTCTGGCCTCAATGCTGTTTGCAAAGTCCTCAATGATCGCCTGGTGCCAGGCATGGGTGAAAGCCATCGGATCCGCCCCGCCGCCGGTGCCGCTTGCAGTTTCACCCAGATGTTCCACTCGTCCATCCAAATAGGAAACTGTAAGAACACCGCCCTCAAGATGCGCATGCGCGCGCGTTCCCTGCACTCGGATACTCTCTTGCCCGCCCGGATAAAATGACGTCGTTGCAGTCAAAGTTGCAACCGCGCCATTCGCAAATCGTAAAAGCCCCCCCGCCCAATTCTCAGCCTCCAATTCATGGAGAGCAGTGGTCGCCATCATCGCCTGCACAGTCGCGACCGGTCCCATTAACCATATCGCCAGATCCAGCGTGTGGATGGCTTGACTGATCACCACACCACCGCCATCGCGGGCATACGTGCCGCGCCCGGCCTGATCGTAGTACCCTTGGTCACGCCACCACGGCACGCGTATTTCCGCGGCGACCAATTCGCCTAAATCACCGCGGGCAATAGCAGTCTTCAAGGCCTGTGAACTCTCACGCACACGGTGTTGGAACACTATTCCAGCAACAACACCGCCCGTTTTACAACGCACTGCAATCTCGGTTGCGGCCTTCAAGGTCCGTTCAACTGGCTTCTCCATCAATATGGGAAGACCCGCATCCACAAGCGCATCAACTATGTCCTTCCGTGCGTTTGGCGGTGTGGTCACAATGGCAAAATCAAGTGATGTATCCGCGCAAAGCTCCGCCAGCCCCGGATAGACCTTGGCGTCTGCGCAATGATTGCCCCCGAAGGTCCGAGCCCGCGCAACATCACTCCCTAAAATGCCATGTAAATTGACCATATTACTGTCATATAGGGCGGCTAGATGCGTCCCCGACACCATCCCATGTCCTATCAAAGCAACCTTCATGATTTCCCCCTTTGCCAAAAAGCGTTACAGCTTTAGAAGCCTTCGCCAAGCAAAACTTGTGATATTTTGCGGCTCATGACGCGAAGACCACAAAGACCAAGGAACGGACCCCTGATGGAACTTACAGACCCAACGGCGCGCCATCTCTACGAAACGATCCGTGATCTTCCGATTGTCTCGCCTCACGGCCACTGTGATCCAAAATGGTTCGCAACCGATGAGCCGTTCTCGGACCCGGCGGAGCTGCTCGTTGTCCCGGATCACTACGTGTTTCGTATGCTCTATTCTCAAGGGGTCCCGCTCGAAGATCTCGGAGTCCCACCCGCAGGCGACGACACCGACAGACGAGACGTCTTCCGAACGTTTGCTCATAACTGGCATCTGTTTCTGGGCACCCCAAGCCGCCTCTGGATTGAGTATGTGCTGACACAAACGCTTGGCGTCGATACGCCGCTTGGCCCTGAAACTGCTGATAAGGTTTACGATGAAATCGCGGAAAAATTGGCAGACTCTGCCTTCCGTCCGCGGGCGCTGTTCGGCCGTTTCAAGATAGAGGCGCTGGCGACGACCGACAACGCCCTTGATGACCTGTCTCATCATCAGACGATCGCAAAGTCCGATTGGGCGGGGCGCGTCATTCCGACGTTTCGCCCTGATGCTTTGATTGATCCGCAACACGTGGACTTTAAAGACAGCATCGAAAACCTGGCGCTCCTTACGCACAGAGACACCACGAATTATTCCGGCTATCTCGCGGCGTTGCGCATGCGTCGCGCGCTCTTCAAACAAAACGGTGCCACGGCAACCGATCATGCAATTGATATCGTCCAGACGGCTATTCTGGCTGATCCTGAAGCTGCCTTTCAAAGGGTTCTCAATGCGCCCTCGGAAGCACAAGCGCGCGCGTTTCATGGTCATATGTTGATCGTGATGGCAGAAATGTCGGTCGAAGACGGGCTGGTTATGCAGCTTCATGCAGGCAGCCGGCGCAACACAAACACGCATCTTTTCAAAATCTTCGGCGCTGACAAGGGCTCGGATATTCCCACAGCCACAAGTTGGGTGGATGGTTTGGCGGGGCTGTTGAACCATGTTGGAAATGAACCGGGCTTCCGCCTGATCCTCTTCACTTTGGACGAAAGCACATACGCGCGGGAACTTGCGCCCATGGCGGGCCATTGGCCGTGCCTCCGCATCGGTCCGCCATGGTGGTTCCACGACAGCCCCGCCGGAATTGCGCGATACTTCGATCAAGTTATAGAAACAGCAGGCTATTGGAACCTTGCTGGCTTCAACGACGACACCCGCGCGTTCCTCTCGATACCTGCGCGCCATGATTTGTGGCGCCAGGCCGTAGCCGAACATTTGTCAGGGCAGATCCGCCGAGGATACTTCGACCGACGAAACGCGGAAGAAATCGCAATTCTTCTTGCCGTCGATCTGGCACGCGAGGCCTACCGTCTATGAATCAAATCCTCCATTTCGGCCCCGGAAACTTCTTTCGCGCACATCTTGCCGACTACACCCAGGACCTTGGTGGTTGGTCAATCACCGGTGTCTCCTTACGCTCGTCTGGTGTGCGAGACGGGCTCTCCGCGCAGGGCAACCGCTACACCCTGGCAGTGCAGGGGCAAGCGCCGCGCGACATAAGAATAATTGACAGTATTATTGTCGGAAGTGAAAATCCCAGGACTGTTCTTGATCATATCACGGACGCCAGGTTTCCGGTGATTTCGGCAACCGTTACCGAGAAGGGATACCACCTGTTGCCGAACGGTCATCTCGACCTTTTGGATCCAGACATTGCGCACGATCTTTTGTCGGACAGTCCGCGCACGTTCATCGGTTTTCTCGCGCGCGGTCTTGCGAAACGAAAGGCACCTGTGACGGTCCTCAGCTGCGATAATCGCATTGGGAATGGCAATGCCCTGGCACAAGCGATCGAAGAGTTTCAAAATACCAGCGGCCTGACGACCCATTGCCAGGTCAGCTTTCCAAACGGGATGGTCGACCGGATTACCCCAGCAACCACGGCCGAGTTGAGGACCAAAACTGGTGATGCCATGGCCGTCGGCTGCGAGCCTTACAAAGAATGGGTGATCGAAGATCGCTTCGTCTCAATGCGCCCGAATTGGCCTGGCGTGCAATGGGTGCAAGACGTTGCACCCTATGAAATGCGGAAACTCAGGATGCTGAATGGCGCGCATTCGTATCTGGCCTACGCCGGAAGCCTTGCGGGCTTCACTTTCGTTCACGAGGCCATAGCGGACCCGGATTTGCGACAATCCGTACGCGGCTTGATGGACGAGGCCGCAACCACGTTGCCCAAAGAAGTCCGCTTTGAGGCTTCGACCTACGCAGATGCCTTGCTCGACCGATTTGACAATATACATGTCGAGCATAAGCTTCGCCAGATCGCTATGGATGGGTCACAAAAGGTGCCCTACCGCCTGATTGATAGCATCCGAGCGCGCCTGGCGTCCGACCTCACGGCCCCGCATTTATGCGCTGCTGTTAAGGCCTGGATAGATTTCATCGCCCAAGAAACATCGCACGGCCGGAAGCTTGACGATCCGCTTGCAGTTGCGCTCGCGGGTGCCATCTCGACACCCAACCCAACCGCTGCAGTTCTGGACCTGATAGGCGCGTCAGATATTACATCGCAGTTTTCGGAATAATCGCCCCACGACACCCAACCACTTTCGCCGCAAGGTCATGCCCGGCGCGCAAGGCTTCTGCCTGCGTCATGCCCTGTAACCGTGCGGCCAGATAGGCACCATTAAAACTATCTCCAGCCGACGTGGTGTCGATCACCCGGTCGGCGGGCGGATAGGACTGGTCAACTTGCGCGCCGATTGAAAAGGGACCGTCCGCACCACACTTCATTGCGCCCAACCCGGGTGTAGTAGAAAATCGCGCGCGCGCGTCGGTCTTGTCTCCACCAAACACGGCTATTTCGTCGTCAATCGAGGGCAGGGGAATGTCGGCAAACCCCCAGAACGCCGACGTCACATCACGCGCTTCCTTCGCCGTCCACAAGCGTGGGCGATGGTTGTTGTCATAGGCAACCCGAACACCCGCGTCCTTCAGATACGCAATCAATTCAAGTCGCACCGGATGCGGAAGAATGGCCAGCGAAATCCCGGAGAGATACACCAGATCATATCCCTCCAGCATGGAAAAATCACCGTCCGCAAACAACTGTCGCGCAGCCGATGCCGACCGCCAATAGGTAAATGATCGTTCCCCGCCTTCGCCCAAAGTGATCGCATAAAGCCCCGGCGTGGCAACCGGATCGATACCTATCGCAGCAGTTCCAATACCCTCCGACGCAATAAATGTCTTAATGCGATCCGAAAACGGGTCGCTTCCCAGTCGTGTGATGTAGTCGACCTCGATTTCCGGAGCGCTCCGCTTCAGGTAGACCGCCGTGTTCAACGTATCTCCTGCAACCCCCAAGGCCGCTGTGTCGCCGTCCAGCGACATTTCGATCATGGCTTCGCCAATGCAGGCGACACGTGTCATCGGATCACGCTTTGTAAAGCGTCGAATAGAAGTCCACCATCTGCGGCACCATATCCTCCGAGCGACCGTCCGCCATCGCGGCTTTCAGGCCCTTAAGCGCACACTGGGACATGATGCTGTCCGCGCCGGCTTCTTTTGCCATCTGCACATAGTATCCCACGTCTTTCGCGCCGTTCTTCACCGCAAAAGCAAGCTGCATGGGGTCACCGTCGACACCATAGGCTTTGACGAAATCCATCATGCCCGACCGCAATGGACCTGCCGCCATAACATCGTAAACCTTCTTGCGATCCACTCCCATCACATCGGCCATCGCAAAGGCCTCGGACATGGCGTTCGCCGTTGTCATCGCAAAGAAGTTGTTGATCAGCTTGATCGTGTGCCCCGCGCCAAGATCGCCTAAATGGAAGATGTTCTCGCCTAAATCGCTTAAAACCGGCTCAACTTTGTCGAAGGCCGCCTTGTCGCCCGCGCCCATGATGTTCAAAAGCCCGTCTTTGGCATGAAGCGGTGTTCGCCCAAGCGGTGCGTCAAGGTAAGCTCCGCCGGCGGCCTCCACTTCGACGCCAAGCATGCGGGTCGATGCGGGCAGGGACGTGCCGAAATCAATCACAACAGCGCCCGCGCGTAACCCGGCAATCACGCCATCTGCGCCGCGCATCCGTGCCTCGACGCTGTCCGAGGTATCCATGCATAACATAACGATGTCGCTTGCCGCGGCGACCTCGCGCGCAGTCCCGACTTCAGACGCCCCGCGGGCAACGGCGGCATCGATATTGGGACGTGATCGGTTTGGCGTTATAGTCACACTGTATCCGGTCGCCTGAAGCCGTTCGACCATGGCCGACCCCATCAAGCCAAGTCCAATAAATCCTATTTCTGGTTTCGTCATCTCATCGTCCTTTCCCTAATTCATTTGCAATCAGCGCCGCACCGCGACGCCCCAATTCATCCGAGCATTTCGCGCCCGCACCGTTCCCTGCCGAGGCCACCGAAACTCTGTCCGATAGCCGTGCAATCTCGGGCCGCAGATCGTTGGTCCAGGTTGTCATGCAGGCGTCCATTTTCACCGATGCACTCGTGACCCCCGGGAAGAGGGCGCGAAACCGCGCACCCAGATCATCGCGCACTTCCGCCCGCCCACCGGTGCGAAACCAATCGCCAATCTCATCCGGCGAGGTCAGCAGAATATCGTCCGGATCGCCGCCAAGTTTCATGTAAACCTTGCCATCCGGATAGCGGATCGGCGGCAACAAATAGTGACGCTCGGGCGTTCCCATTACCAGCGATGGCAAATAAGCCAACCGCGTGGCTTCCAGCTCGGACACCACAAACAGCGCCACGGTCCTCCCACACACGCGATACGATGGCGGACGCCCAAGCACGTGATCCGTCATGCCACCGGCCGCCACAAGAACCTGGTCGAACACCTGCACACCTGCGCCGGTATGGACTTGAACACCGGTGGATGTTTCGTCCAAGCCAGTGACCGCGACATCCAGAAGAGTAGCCCCCGCAGCTTCGGCCAGTTTCGACTGTGCAGCGACCAAGCGCCGGGGCGAGATATGCCCACTTTCGCCCGGCTCCCACAAAGCACTCCAGCCATCAGGAAGCGTCAGGTCCGGGAAGGTGTGCGTAAGGGTTTTCCCCTTAAGATCTTGATGTGAAACAGAAAGCAATTTCGCAACCGTGCGCGTCTCACCAAGAAAATCGCCGTCCTCTGCCCCGGCTGTCAAAGCGCCAACGGGTGAGAAAAACGTGATGCCGGACGCAACTTCGATCTCGGCGTATCGCTTGATTGACGCAACCGAAGCCTCGGCCCAATAGCGGTCGGTTGCGTTCTTGCGCGTTATGCGACCCTCGTCATAGTGACTGGCAAAGACCCCGCGATGACTGAGTTTATCCACCGGCTCGGTCGGTCCGATCAAAGCCGGTGCGAGGCCCTCATTGGCCAAATGGCGCGCCGCAGCGCTGCCAATCAGACCGCGACCGATGACAGCGATGGATGGAAGCTCAGACACCCAGGCCCCTCAATCCGGGCGAAGCGCATCGATAAGCGGCAACATCGCGTCCTTGTTTGGCTGAATGCCGCTATAAGCCTCGAAAGACCCAAGGATCATATGTCGAAACAGATCGAACCCCGAGATTGTCGTCAGCCCGCGCGATCCAGCCGCCCGCAAAAACGTCGTGTTCGTCGGCGTGTAAACCGCATCAAACGCCCAGGTTTGCGACCCGATCGCTTCAATGGAAAAGGCGGATCGTCGATCATCCCCCATGCCAAGCGCCGAAGCGTTCACCAATCCGTCGGCGTCTTCAATGACAGAGCGACTATCCCCGGTTGAAACGGCCCGTACAGGACCGCCCACCAACTTGGCAAGCCTGGCCGCAACACCCGGTGCGGGGTCCCAAACAGCGACATCGCTCGCCCCAAGCACCACCAGTGCGGGGACAATCGCCCCTGCCACACCGCCCGCGCCCGCCACGGCCACGCGGCCAGGGTTCGCGTTGCCCATTATCCCATCCCACGCGCCGACGAAGCCCGTATAGTCTGTGTTAAAGCCCTTCATCTTGGGGCGAAACGTCAACAAGTTGGATGCCGGAAGATGCGCGGCCTGCGCAATCATCCCATCCCCCGCCCGCGTTCGTGCGGCGGTCTTGTGGGGATGCGTAATCGTTACGCCAGTCCAATCGTCCGCAATCAACTGTTCGATCTTGGCATCGAAATTAAAATCAGGAAACTCGCCGGTATCAATCGGCGTGAAATCAAGCGTCAGCCCATGTGCGCGGCACAGCAAGTCCATCGCGGCCGAAAAGCGTGACCGACCAATGTGGTCTCCGATCAGACCAAGGCGAAGGACGTTTGCATCACTCACATCACGGCGCCGATCTGCCAGGGTACAAACTCATAATCGCCAAGGCCCTGCGCTTCGGACTTGGTCACCTCGCCAGACGCGACCCGCAGAAAAGCCTCATAAATCTCCCGACCCTTCGCCTCAATAGATACCCCGCCATCCAGGATATCCCCGGCATTGATGTCCATATCGTCGGTCATCTTCTCATACATCCGGGTGTTCGTCGCGACCTTGATCGTTGGCGATGGCTTCGAGCCAAACGCCGATCCACGCCCCGTGGTAAAGCACACAAGATTGCAGCCGCCCGCGATCTGGCCCGTCACACTTGCCGGGTCATAGCCGGGACTATCCATAAAGGTGAACCCGCGCGCGCGCACCGTGTCTGCGTATTTGTAAACGCCCATCAAAGGTGACGTTCCGCCCTTGGCGGCGGCCCCCAAAGACTTCTCCAAAATCGTTGTCAGACCACCCTTTTTGTTGCCGGGTGATGGGTTGTTGTCCATCACGCCCTTGTTGCGCGCGGTATAATCTTCCCACCAGCGGATGCGCTCGATCAATTGCTCGCCGATGGCTTTTGTAGCAGAGCGCGCTGTCAGCAAATGTTCGGCGCCGTAAATCTCCGGAGTTTCCGCCAAAACACCTGTGCCGCCTTGCGCGACCAGCAAGTCACAGGCATGACCAAGCGCCGGGTTTGCGGTAATCCCGGACCACGCGTCCGAGCCACCACACTGCAATGCAACCATCAATTCCGACGCCGGACAGGCCTCACGCCGCACGTTATTCGCCAAAGGCAGCATCGCCTCGATCTTGGCGATGCCGGCGGAAACCGTCCGCCCAAGCCCGCCCACGTCCTGAATATTCATCGCCTGAAACAGCGGCCCCGGCGTCAGCCCAAAGGCCTCCATCAACCAGTCGATCTGCATCGTCTCACAGCCCAAACCCGCCATCAGAACACCGGCCACATTGGGATTGCGCGCATATCCCCACATCACACGCTGCAAGGCTTCAAAACCATCGCCCGCGTCCGCCATTCCACAGCCCGTGCCATGCACAAAAGCCGTCACGTCATCCACGTTGGGGTAGGGGGCAAGGCGCTCCGGCGTGAAATGCTCCGCAATACGGCGCGCCGCCGTCGCCGAACAGTTCACCGAAGTCAGAACCGCGATGTAATTTCGCGTCCCAACCTTACCGTTCTCACGGCGATACCCCATGAACGTATCAACGCTTTCTGGGCGTGGCATCTGGCGCAAATTCGTCGCAAACTCGTAGGCTCGATTGACGTTTCGGTACTCCAGATTGTGTGTGTGAACCAACGCCCCCGCCGCAATGTCCTCGGCAGCATAGCCGATCAACGTCGCGTATTTGCGGACCTCCACGCCCTTCGCGATCGCTTCAAGAGCCATCTTCTGCCCACGCGGTATCAACTCGCGCGCGCCCTCGGCACCGATTTCCAAAGGACGGATCGCCGTGGCAACATTGTCCGTGGGATCAAGGCGAATTAAAGCACTCATGCGCAGGCCGGGCTGTCAGATTGCCACCGATGGATGGCGATTTGCGGCATGGCCGCCAATCGTGCGCGCGCGTCTTCCCACATGTTTTTCCACTCCTGCCAATCGCTCAATTCAGTGTCGGGGTTTTGTCGACTGCGCGCGACGAACTCGGGGAAATGACTGCGCCCCGACGGCTGCCCAGTCACATGGAACCGAAGGTCAAATGACCAGCGAAACCCGTCCGTCTTGTTCACCAATGATGCATGCGGTGTCAGGGGGTGAAACAGCACAACGCCCCCCGCCCGAACAGGCAACGGTACCGCTTTATCTTCGGCCACGTACCCCGGCGCAATCGCGGTCTGACGCTGAGGGCAATGCGGTAGTATTGCTTGCGTGTCCTCCTTCGGCAAAACCTGCAAGCAGCCGTTTTCCACCGTCGCATCCGTAATCGCCAGCCAACACGTCACCATATCCGTCTGATCCGCCTCGCCCAAGGCAACCGCGCGATCCTGATGCCAATCCGTCGACGTGATATGCGCGCGAATTTCATCACTGGCCAACGCGGTGGCTGGTGGCTTAATTCGCACATGCTGGATCGGGTTCGAGGTGATTTCACCCCCGATCAACTGCTCGACAATATCTAAAAGCCCCGGGGCACGCACCATATCAAAGACCGCTGGACCGAAATGCATCGGCGTATCAGGCGCAATCTTGTCGCCAGGAAGCGAGATGTCCATCGGCTGAAACCAATCACAGTCCGCCTCGTATGCGGTCACAAGCTTGCCCCAGAAGTCGTCACGAGCGGGCGCGCCAACCCGCCCTTCAGCCTGCCATCCAGCATAAAGCAGATCCAGCAGGCCCGCATATTCTTGCCGCACCGCATCCAGAATCCTCACGTCGATGACGTCTTCAACCACCAGAAACCCATGGGTTTCGTAAGCTTCTCTCTGCGACGCGCTTAGCATTCACTAATCCAGACCTATTTCAGTAGGATTTCAACAATCGGCGGCCAGGCCAGCAGCACTGACAAGGCACAGAGCTGGATAGCGATAAAGGGCAGGAAGCCTTTGAAGATGTCGGTCAGCGAGATATGCGGTGGAGCCACGGATTTCAGGTAGAACGCAGCCGGGCCAAAGGGCGGTGACAGGAAACTGACCTGCATGTTCATACAGAATAGCACACCAAACCAAACCGCGAGGTTCTTGGGCTCTAGCTCCCCGAAGAGACCTATTTCCTCGATCGGAAGGCGCTGCACGATGGGCAGGAACACCGGAATGATCAACAGAACGATCCCAACCCAGTCCATGAACGCCCCCATGAACAGCAAAATCACCATCATTGCTAAGATAATGCCCATCGTTGGCAGATCACTTCCAACGATGAACTCGGCCACATAAGTCGGGCCGCCTGCAATCGTGTAAGCCCCAGCAAGCGCTGCAGCCCCGATGGTCACCCAGATGATGGTACCGGTCGATTTCAGCGTCCGCATCAAACTGTCCCAAAGCCCATCAAGAACGGCAGGGATGCGCAGCGTCAGCAGCAGTAAGATCAGCAGGGTGACCATCGTTTGCGTGATGCCAAGGCTTTCACTCTCGATTAAGAATTGCGGTGCGATCAGAACAATCGCGATATATAGGGCTATCCAAACCGCGTTTTTCACCACAAGGCTTACCCAGCCAGAGAAGTCTTTTTGGTACAAAGTCATCAGCAAATAAACAGCCAATGCGCCCATACCAGCCGCCTCGGTGATGCCCGTTATCCCGCCGTAGATGGACCCCATGACAACGCCGATTACGACAATCGGGGCGACAAGACCTTTACCCAATAGCCAGCCGCGTGTCGTCCGTTTCAGGCCGAAGGCGAAGTAGATTAACCCGAGGCAGATCGAGACGATGCCACCAAACCACGGCACATAATCGGCAGTCCCCCAAAAGATCTGTTCGACCCCATCTCCAAGATCGATGTTCTGGCCTGTGATCGTGAAGAACAGAGCGCGCAGGAACAAGACCGTGCAGATGCCCGATATCAGAACCGCAAGGAATGCCGTGAACAAGCCCAACTTCTCTAGACCAAGCGGCTCGCCGGGTAGCGGATCTGGTAAAGGTGCATCTTGAGGGCGCAATTGCGTCCTAACAATAATGTATAGGATGAAGAACGAGGCCAGCATGAAGCCCGGCAAGAAGGCCGCCGTGAAGAGCGCCTTGATCGACGTTTCGGTGATTAGACCGTAGATGATCAACACGATCGACGGTGGGATCATCGTCCCCAACGAGCCCGACGCGCAGATCGTCCCGATGGCAAGGTTCTGATTATAGCCGAGCCGCAACATCTGCGGCAAAGCGATCAGGCCTAGCAAAACCACTTCGCCCCCGATAATGCCCGACATCGCGGCCATGATTACAGCCATGATCGACGTGACGATCGCGATGCCGCCCCGCGTCCGGTTGAGCCAGACACTGAGCGAGGAATACATGTCCTTTGCAATTCCGGAACGTTCCAGCAGCGACGCCATGAAAATGAACAGAGGAATAGATATGAGCACATAGTCCGTTAAGAGACCGTATATTTTCTGGGCCAGAATATTCAAAGGCCCACTCCCCGGCCTCCCCGTCAAAATACCGTCTCCAAACAAAAGCGGATTAAACAGCGTGTCTGGCTCGAACTTCATGAACAGCACAAGAACGGCCAAAATGGCCGAGGCAAGACCAAGCGGCATGCCTATGGCGAGCAGCACCAAAAGGCCCAGCATAAGGACCAGTGAAATGGTTCCGATATCCATTATTTGTTTGCCTTCGTCTGATAAGATTGGTGGGTGACGTCCAGTGTATCTGGCTCATCTGCACCGACCGCGGCGCGCAACCGCTCCAGCTCGTCTTCGTCAATGTCGTCGGCTGCCGTGTGGATCACCGGCTCTGCATTCCAGTCCGAGATCAGATTGATAAGGGCCTGGATCGCGACCATCGCCACAATGAACAGCACCGAGACTTTCAGCGTCGCCGGAATAGGTGGATCAAAGGCAGTACCAAACGTCTCCCAACGCCCAAATTTCTGGAAGGCTTCGCCATAGCCACCATAAATAAGTGCAGCGGCGAAGACGACAATCAGCAGCGTCGAGATGCAGTCAAACAGCCGCTGCAACCAGCGCGGCGCCATGTCGTAAAGTAAAAAAATCCGGATATGGCTACGCTGCTGCATCGCATAAAGACCAGCGGTCAAAAATACAAAGCCAGCAAGCCATAGCGAAAGTTCGTTCGCCCACAATGTCGGCGCCTCGAATACGTAGCGCAGAGCAACCTCATAGAGCATCACCATGGTCAGCAAGGTTATTAGCATCATGGTCACACGCCCGATGAATACCGACAAACGATCCAGCGGCCCCCAAGACTCAAACTCCATCGGCGCGCGGCGTACAGTCAAAACGCCCAGAACAACAAAGATCGGCATGCAAATCAGTGCGAAAAGATCAATAATATCAATATGGGTGCCCATTACGATGGGGACGTTCGGGGTTACATCGATGCGGCCATAAAGGGCTGCCAGCTGATCAGCGTGCCCGCCCCAATCTAGGATAAAGGCCGGCATATGCCAGATCAGCCACCCAGCACAAAAGATAAACCCAAGTGGCACCAGCCATTCGACCGCGGTGCCGTGCTTTTCGTGCTGCATGGAAACCTCCCCGTCAGGGCGCCACAAATGGGTGCCCTTTGTCCCTTTTACCCCAGCAACCGCCAAAATCTGCCGCGGTTGGATCAACCTGGCGTGTCGCCCTGCAAGATCTCATTGAGAGGGGCGGTGCAAACGGCCCCGCCCCTCCTGTCAGACCTTACTCAGAAACGAGGCCCAGTTGGGCTAGGTAAGCCATGTGCGAATCAACCAGCGCCTTTGCTTCCGGCGTGGTCGCAAATTCAGGCCATGTGGCCTGAGCTGCAGCACGGAATTTCGCCAGCTCTTCAGGTGCCCACTGCGACAGTGTCACACCTTCGGAACGCAGCTTCGCGGCTGCCTCGGCATTGGCCTTTTCGAAGGTTAATGCTGTGCGAAGCGCCAGCGCCTCCATTCCGACCTTCATGATCCTCTGTTGATACGCAGGCATCGCATCGAAGACTTCCTTGTTACATGCCAGGTGGTCGGAAGGCATCGAATGGAAACCAGGGAAGTTGGCGTATTTAACGATGTCATACAGACCTAGACCAACATTGTTGGCCAGACCAGATGCGTCGGCTCCGTCAATGATGCCTGTTTCCAGCGCGGTAAAAATCTCAGTGAAGTCCATCACGATCGGCGAAGCGCCGAGCTTTTCAAAGATCTTTGTTTCCATACCTGGAGGAGAGCGGAATTTCCAATTTTGGAAGTCTGCAACTTTCTCGATTGGCTTGGACGAGGCAAAGCTTTCCTGCCCATAAATCCACCAGCCGATGAGCTCCATGCCGTATTTGTTGTAAAGCGGTTTCGCAGCTTCGAGCCCGCCACCGTAATACAACCACGAAAGCTGCTGGTAAGGGGTATCATAGCCGCCCATGATGTCTCCAACAAACTGGAACGCTGGGTTTTTACCAGTCTGGTAGCCACCACCAGTAAAGTCGCAGTCCAGAATGCCGGATGCGGCTGCGTCGAATGTTTCCACCGACTTCACAACCGAAGAGCTCCAGAATACTTCGACCTGGATTGCGCCGTTCGACATATCGGTGATGTCTTGGATGTATTGAGCTGCAAGCTTTCCCGACACTGTTTCAGGCGCGTAGTGGCTCTGTATGCGCAGGTTCGTCGTTTGCGCAAAGGCGGTGGATGCACCGACGATCGCAAGTGTACTGACCGCAGCGGCGGCTAGTTTGATAAGTTTCATTTAGGGTCCTCCCAATTTTCAGTTACAGCCAACACGATCTCCGTCGTGTTCGATAGTGGCCCGGACGACCCTAGCTGTGCATTTCCCGGCTGCCAACAAAATTCTGGAAAATTTCAAAATTTTTCCCTATTTTCAGAAAGCTTCTGCTAGACATGAGTCGCGAAAGGCGGCCCATGAAGACGGACTCACCGGCGATTTACGCCGACCTCAAAAATAAACTGATGAACGCCCGCTTCGGCCCCGGCGAGAAGCTTAAGCCTGCGTCGCTTCAGGGTGAATACGGCTGCTCGGCGAATACCGTGCGGGACGTTCTTTTGCGTCTGACCAAAGTCGGGCTTGTAGAATTTGAAATGCAACGCGGCTTTCGCGCGCAATACACATCGCCCGAAAAACGCAACGATGTCACGCGCTTCCGCTCAATGTTAGAACAGGAAGGCGTAACCCTTTCGATGAAATTGGGCGGCATAAGCTGGGAAGCGGAGTTGACTGCCGCGCACCATAGGCTCAGCCATCTCGAAAGCGAATTCGAGCGCTCTGGAGACCTTGCTGATAATCCAGACAACATGAAACTTTGGACAAACGCTGAATGGAGCTTCCACGACACGCTCATCTCGCGCTGCGGATCGCCCATGCTGCGCGATACCTACGAGAATGTTTACGGCCAGTTCCGCCAACAAATGGTCGCACAGGAAAGCGGCTTCGGCCGCAGTTACTTTAGCGCGATTATCCACGAGCATCAGGCAATCCTCGACGCAGCCCTTTCGCGCGATGTCACTGCATGCCGCGCGGCAATCAACGACCATCTCAAGCGCAATTACACCCAGGCAGTTGCGCTTGAAGCCGCGGTCTGACCCCGTGCCTTACGTGTCCAACCCGTTCCGCGCTTTAAGCTCAAGGTAAAGCCCTGAATGGTCCAGATCCGCACCCTCCATTTGCGAAACGAAATACGCAAACCTATCCCGCACCGACTGTGTCGATGGCAAGCTCAGCCCAAGTGCGCCCGCCTCGGCCAAAGTATTGTCGAGGTCCTTCAACTGAAACTTGGACAAGCCGCCGGGAACAAAATCACCGTTGGTCATGCGGGCCCCGTGCTGCTGCAAAATCGTGGAATCGGCGAAACCACCTCGCAAAGCCTGACGCACCGCCGCGGGATCTGCGCCGCCCTTTTCCAAAAGCAACATCGCTTCCGCAACCGCACCAATCGTCACCGCAACGATCGTCTGATTGGCCAATTTCGCCAATTGCCCAGCCCCGCTTGCGCCCACATGCACCGGACGACCAAGATCATTCAAAATCGGCAAAGACCGTTCGAAAACATCAGCGCGCCCACCGACCATAATTGCAAGATTGGCGCCCTCGGCTCCCTTGGTGCCGCCCGAAACAGGCGCATCCAGATGGACGCATCCCAAGCCCTCCAGCAACGTTGCCTGCGCCCGGGCGTGCTCTGGCTTGGCGCTCGACATATCGAGCCACAATGTGCCGGGCCGCAGTGCCGCGCGAAGACTGGCGTCATCCAGCAGCGCGCCCGTCGCAACGCCATCCGACAGCATCGTCAGCACGACATCGGCGCTTCCAACGGCCTCTGCTGCGGTTTCAGCGATTATCGCGCCATCGGCTTCCAAACCTTCGGCCCGCGCGCGCGTCCGGTTCCAGACAACCACCTCATGCCCGGCACGCGCCAAATTCCGCGCCATAGGAAATCCCATCAATCCGGTGCCGATCACCGCAATTTTCTGCCTGTCACTCATTGTCACACCTCAGTCTTGACCGTGGCGGACCCTAAGCCTATCCGCGAATAGATGACCACCGAAAGCGGCGCTCTCACAACCTGAATGCTCGCAAGACCAAATAAAACGCCAAAACGGCATACACAATTCGAGCCTCATTTAGGCTTGAGCGAACGGGAGGAAAAACATGAGCCACCAAAGGCTTGAGGGCAAACGCGCCCTGATCACAGCAGCCGGCCAAGGCATCGGCCGCGCCAGCGCTATCGCCATGGCGAACGACGGCGCGCATGTCGTTGCCACCGACATCAGCCAAGAGGCTCTTGACGATCTGACGGCCGCGAATCACGCTAACATCGAAACGCGACTGGTCGATGCGCGTGACGCCGACAGCATCAAAAGCGCTGTAGAGCACGCCAGACCTGACGTCCTTTTCAACTGCGCAGGCTTCGTCCACCACGGCACCATCCTGGACGCCACAGACGACGAATGGGACTTTGCGTTCGACCTAAACGTCCAATCCATGTTCCGCACAATACGTGCAGCCCTTCCCGGCATGCTGGAGCGCGGCAACGGCTCGATCATCAATATGGCATCGGCCTGTTCGTCAATCATCGGCGCACCCAACCGCTTCATCTATGGCACAACCAAAGCCGCCGTCATTGGCCTAACGAAATCCGTCGCTATCGACTTCATCACCAAAGGCATTCGCTGCAACTGCATCTGCCCCGGCACTGTGCAAAGCCCCTCGCTTGAACAGCGTCTCCATACCCTCGGCGAACAGGTCGGCGGCTACGACGAAGCCCGCAAACAATTCATCGCCCGCCAACCTATGGGTCGCATCGCCTCGGCCGAGGAAATCGCCGCCCTGACAGTCTATCTCGCAAGCGACGAGAGCGCCTTTATCACCGGACAACCCCACATCATCGACGGCGGCTGGTCGGGTTAACCCCAGCCCAACGCAAAACAAGGAAAAGCATATGAAACTCGTTCGTTACGGCAAAACCGGAGCCGAAAAACCCGGACTTATGGATGGCGAAACCCTGCGCGATCTCAGCGATCACGTCGATGACATCACTGGTGCCACGCTTGACGACGCGACCCTCGCGCGCCTTGCCGCCATCGACCCCGCATCCCTTCCAAAAGTGGCAGGCTCCCCCCGCATTGGACCTTGCGTCGGCAATATCGGAAAATTCCTGTGTATCGGCCTGAATTACTCAGATCACGCGGCAGAAACCGGCGCGGCAATCCCTGAACACCCGATCCTGTTTTTCAAAGCGAACTCCGCGATCGTTGGCCCCAACGACAACGTCATGATGCCACGTGGCTCCACCCACACCGACTGGGAAGTTGAGTTGGGCGTCGTCATCGGCAAGGCGGCAAAATACGTCTCAAAAGAAGACGCTCTGGATTACGTGGCGGGCTATTGCATCGTGAACGACGTCTCCGAACGCCACTTCCAGACGCAACTCACCGGCCAATGGACCAAGGGCAAAAGCCCTGACACGTTCGGCCCAACCGGCCCCTGGCTGGTCACCAAAGACGAAGTCCCCGACCCACAAGCGCTTGCCATGTCCTGCGACGTGAACGGCAAACGCATGCAGACCGGCACAACCAACACGATGATTTTCACTGTCGCCGAGATCATCGAACACCTCAGCCACCTGTTCACGCTGCATCCGGGCGACGTGATTTCGACGGGAACACCTCCGGGCGTTGGAATGGGGATGAAGCCGCCAACCTACCTCAAAGTGGGCGACGTCATGGAGCTAGACATCGAAGGCCTCGGCCACCAGCGGCAGGAGGTCGGCGAGGATGCCTGATCTCCTTCAAATCGGCGGCGCGACCGAGGAAATGTCGGCGCGCGTTTCGGCCGCATTCACCATCCACAAAGCAAGCGATCAAGCGGACCTGACTGGGTGGCTGGCCGAACATGGGGACAAAATCACCCACGTTCAGACCAACGGCCACGACGGCGTAAAGCCCGACGTCATGGCAGCGTTAACGAACCTTAAGATGTTTTCCTGCTATGGTGTCGGATATGACAATATTGATGCCAACGAGGCCGTGCGACGCGGCATCATGGTCACGCACACCCCCAACGTCCTGAACGAGGAAGTTGCGACCACCGCCGTGCTTCTCATGCTTGCCTGTTACCGCGAACTTCTGCGCGATGACGCATGGGTGCGCGCGGGCGATTGGGAGGCCAAGGGCAACAGCCCGCTCACACGTTCTGCAGACAATCAAACCATCGGCATTCTGGGTATGGGTCGCATCGGTCAGGCGATTGCCGCAAAACTAGCCCCGTGGAATCCGACGATTCTCTATCACACACGCAGCGAAAAAGACGTTCCTTACCAGTACGTTGACGATCTTGCGAAGATGGCCGAGGCGTGCGACGTCCTAATCATCATCACGCCGGGGGGCGCTGCCACTCACCATCTGGTGAACGGCGAAGTGATGAACGCTCTTGGCCCGAACGGCACATTGATCAACGTCGCGCGTGGCACTGTGATAGACGAACAAGCCATGATCGCAGCCCTTTCCGAAGGCCGTCTCGGCTGGGCCGGGCTCGACGTGTTCGAACACGAACCCGAAGTCCCGCAAGCCTTGCGCGATCTGCCCAACGCCACGCTTCTGCCCCACGTGGGCAGCGCAACGCATGAAACCCGTGCGGCCATGGGCAAACTCACCGTCGACAACTTGTTAAGTCATCTTAACGACGGCACCGTCATCAGCCCGGTGCCCGAATGCCAATGACCAAAATCACCTCGATCGAGCCACGGCTTTTTGCCGTACCGCTCGACGAGGTGCTCGTCGACGCCAAACATGGCGCGCACAGCCACTTCCACCTGATCACTGCGACAGTTACCCTCGAAGATGGTCGCACCGGCACCGGTTATACCTATAACGGCGGGCGCGGCGGTCACGCCACCCACGCTATGATCGCCCATGATCTCGCGCCATTCCTCATCGGCGAAGATGGCACTAACGTCGAAGCCCTCACCGACGCGATGGACGCCTACATGCACTACGTCGGGCGCGGCGGCATCCTCAGCTTCGCCATTTCCGCCATCGACATCGCCCTCTGGGACATCCGCGCCAAGGCCGCCGAAAAACCGCTCTGGCAATTGGCCGGAGGTGCGGGGCAAACCTGCAAAGCCTACGGCGGCGGCATCGACCTTGCTTTCCCGTTGGAAAAACTGAAAGCCCACGTCCAAGGCTACCTCGATGCCGGACTAGACGCCGTCAAAATCAAGATCGGCCAACCAACGGCCGCCGAAGACATCGCCCGCATCCGCGCCATCCGTGACCTTCTCGGTCCCGACCGCGCCTTCATGATCGACGCAAACTACTCAATGTCGCGCAACGAAGCGGTTTTGCTGGCCCGCGCGGTCCAGGACCAAAACATCCTCTGGTTTGAAGAACCGATTATCCCCGACGACTACCCCGGCTACGCCCATGTGGCGCGGGAAGGCGGCATTGAGGTTGCCCAAGGCGAAAACCTCCACACGATCTTTGAATTCGAAATGGCGCTGGCCCAAGGCGGCCTCGGCTTCATCCAACCCGATGCCTCCAACTGCCTTGGCATCACCGGATGGCTTAGGGTCGCGGCGCTCGCAAAAGAACACAACGTCCCCGTCTGCTCGCACGGCATGCAGGAATTGCACGTCAGCCTCGTATCATCGCAGCCCCACGGCGGCTGGCTCGAAGTTCACAGCTTCCCGATTGACCGCTACACAAAACGCCCGCTGGTGATTGAACAGGGCAGGGCGGTCGCGCCCCAAAGCCCCGGTGTCGGCGTCGATTTCGATTGGGACAAACTCAGCCCCTTCGAGGTCCGCTAAAGTGATGCGGTAATCCCGCCATCCACAAAAAGCGTATGCCCATTCACGAAACTTGATGCAGCCGACGACAAAAATATCGCCGCACCCTGAAGCTCGTCCACGCTCCCCCAACGGCCCGCAGGTGTGCGCTTTTCAAGCCATGCACTGAACTCCGGATCCGCCACCAAAGCGGCATTCAACGGCGTGTCAAAATACCCCGGCGCAATCGCATTGCACTGCAATCCGTACTTCGCCCAATCCGTCGCCATGCCCTTCGTCAGGTTCGTCACCGCGCCTTTTGTGGCGGTATAAGGCGCGATCCCGGGACGGGCCAAGGCCGACTGCACGCTTGCAATATTGATAATCTTACCCGCTTTGCGCCCAATCATGTGCCGCGCAACCGCCTGGCCCACATGAAACACGCTTGCGATATTCGTCTGCAAAAGCTTCTCGAAGGCATCCGCCGGAAAGTCCTGCAATTCGGTCCGGTATTGCATGCCCGCATTGTTGATTAGAATATCAAACGCCATGCCGCCGGCTTCCGCCGCATCCACCGCCGCGCGCACCCCTTCATGGTCCGTCACATCAAACGCTAGGGTATCGACACCTCCCAAAGCCGCCGACGCCTCCGCCAACTTACCCTTGTCGCGTCCGTTCAACACAACTTTCGCGCCCGCTTCGATCAATCCTTGCGCCAAGGCAAAACCAATCCCCTGACTAGATCCGGTAATCAGCGCGCGACGGCCAGAAAGATCAAAAAGTTTCGACGACATGGCATTTCCTCCGATGAATTCTGCGGCTACCTTCCGGGGCAACGCGGGGAACCGCAAGGGGGGAATATGAAAGCCATCGTCATTCACGCAGCCCACGACCTTCGCCTTGAAGACCGCGACCCACGCGCGCCGATGCCCGGCGAAGTCCGCGTCGCCATCAAAGCCGGTGGCATCTGCGGCTCAGACCTTCATTACTACCACCAAGGTGGCTTCGGACCGATCCGCATTAAGGAACCAATGATCCTTGGCCACGAAGTTTCCGGCCTCGTCACCGACCTCGGAAGCGGTGTTGCAGGTCTCAGCATCGGGCAGCTTGTCGCCGTATCGCCCTCGCGTCCGTGCCAAGCCTGCCAATATTGCCTAAAGGGAATGCAAAACCACTGCGAAAACATGGCCTTCTACGGAAGCGCCATGCCATTCCCCCACATTCAGGGCGCCTTCCGCCAAGACTTGATCGCCCTTCCACATCAATGCGTCCCCGCCGACGGTCTCACATCGGGCGAAGCCGCAATGGCCGAACCGCTCGCGGTCTGCCTCCATGCGGTCCACCACGCCGGTGACCTCGTCGGCAAATCCGTCCTTGTCTCAGGCTGCGGCCCTATCGGCTTGCTGTCGGTCCTCGCAGCACGCCGCGCCGGAGCTTCGGAAATCATCGCGACAGATCTCACCGATTTCACGCTCGCAAAAGCGCTTGAAATCGGCGCGGATCACGCCCTGAATCTTGCCACTGACCCCGACGCCCTGACGCCCTGGCAAAGCGGTAAAGGCCAGATCGACGTGCAATTTGAATGCTCCGGAGCTGCCCAGGCCGTCGCCGCCGGTGTCAAGGCCCTACGCCCGCAAGGCATCCTTGTGCAGCTTGGATTGGGCGGTGACATGACCCTGCCGATGCAAGCCATGACCGCCAAAGAGATCGTCCTGAAAGGCTCGTTCCGCTTCCACGACGAATTCACCACCGCCGTGCAGCTCATGCAAAAAGGTCTGATCGACGTGGCCCCTCTTATCACGCAAACCTTCCGTCTGGCCGACGCCGTCAAAGCTTTCGACACCGCCGGAGACCGCACCCAGGCCGTCAAAGCTCAGATCGACTTCACCTAGCCCAGCTTCACCGCAATGTTCTTGGTCTGCACGTAATTCCAAAGCGCCTCGCGGCCCTTTTCGCGCCCGTATCCAGACTTGCCGAACCCGCCAAACGGCGTTTCGATACCGCCCGCGTACCATTCGTTCACGAATACCTGACCGGCCCGCATACGCTGTGCGACCCGCGTCGCACGGTCCAGATCGCGGGTGAAGACACCGCCAACAAGCCCGTACTCCGTCGAATTGGCGATCTCAATTGCCTCTGCATCGTCGCGAAACGACATTACGGATAGAACTGGCCCGAAGACCTCTTCTTGCGCAATCGTCATGTCAGACGTCACACCATCCAACACGGTTGGCTCCAAGAACGCGCCGGGACGGTTCAACTTGCGCCCTCCCGAAACAACTCGCGCGCCTTGCGCTTCGGCTTCTTGCACCATGCCAGCCGCGCGATCCCGCTGCGCTTCAGACACCATCGCGCCCATATTGGCCCCTGCTTCCGTCCGCTCAATCCCCGGACCCACAGACAAAGACTGCGCAACATTTTTGGCCCGCTCGACCAATTCATCCCGACGGCTTTCGTGCACGATGACACGGCTCATCGCCGAACAAACCTGCCCTGCGTTGAAGTATATTCCCCAACGGATGTCGTTCTCAAACGCCTCCAGATCGGCATCGTCATGCACAATCGCCGCCGATTTCCCGCCAAGCTCCAAAACGCAAGGCACCACATTCTGCGCCGCCGCCGTTGCAATTGCGATGCCTGTGCGAACCGATCCGGTAAACACAATCTGACGAACGCCCGGATGCGAGACCATTGCCGCACCCGCATCTTGCCCCAACCCACACAACACGTTCACAGTGCCCGCCGGAAACCCTGCGGCCTCGGCGGCTTTCGCAATATAGCCGTTGATCAAAGGCGTAAGTTCGGACGACTTGATCGCGCAGGCATTGCCCGTCGCCAAAGCCGCCGCGACGCCGCGCGCCGTCATCTCAAGCGGGTAATTCCACGGGATAATTTGTGCCGAAACACCAAACGGCTCGTTCACTGTCCAATCGAAATACCCGGCTCCAAGCGGGATCGATTTTCCCTCAACGGTCGAGGCCTGATTGCCGTAATACTCAAAATAAAGCGCGGCCCCTTTAACCTCGATCTCCGCCTCCCAAAGCGGCTTGCCTTGCTCGCGGGTTAAAACTTCGGCGATCTCATCAAGATGCGCCAAAAGCCAACGCCCCATCTCCTGCACCATCCGCCCGCGTTCCATCGGACGCATGTCGACCAACACCCGCGATGCATGCACCCGTTCGGCCGCCCGAACCGCCCGATCTACGTCCGCCGTATCGGCCAAAGCATGCACAGCCAAGACCGTACCATTGCCGGGATCGATCACGTCAATCCGACCGGCTCCACCGTCACACCAAGCCCCGTCGATGTAATTTTGC
Organism: uncultured Boseongicola sp.; assembly: GCA_905479635.1. GTDB lineage: Bacteria > Pseudomonadota > Alphaproteobacteria > Rhodobacterales > Rhodobacteraceae > Boseongicola. The sequence continues at coordinate 36,216 of CAJQNG010000111.1, forward strand.
CAAAACTCTCGCATGTCCGTCCTCCACGCCAATCTGTTCCGGCACCCTAAGAGCATCGCCCCCGGATCAGGCAAGCTTGTCTGCGCCACCCCAAGTCG
>CAJQNG010000112.1 GCA_905479635.1 uncultured Boseongicola sp.
GGCCACGCTGGCGGATCGAGCCATCTCGTAAGAAGCTCGGTGCCGACGTTGTAGGGGAGGTTCGACACGATGCGAACCGGCGCTGTCAGGTGCTTTGTAAGGTCTAACTCCAAAGCGTCGCCTTCAAGAATTTCGAGGCGTCCGGGGTAGGCGTTTGAGATGTCCTGAAGGGCTGGGATGCAACGTGCGTCCTTTTCAACGGCAACGACTTTGCGCGCGCCCTCGGCTAGCAAACCGCGGGTCAGGCCGCCGGGGCCGGGGCCGACTTCCAGGATGTCCGTGTCGCGCAAATTCCCGGCTGATCGGGCGATTTTGGCGGTGAGGTTCAGATCAAGAATAAAGTTCTGCCCCAGCGACTTGCGAGCAGACAATTCGTGTTTAGCGATGACATCGCGCAATGGCGGAAGGGTATCGATGGCGCTCACGATGTCCCCTTGGCGCGGGCGTCAGCCATCTGGTGGGCAAGTTTGATCGCCTCAATCAGCGACGTTGGATCTGCTTTTCCGCTCCCTGCGATATTGAAGGCAGTGCCGTGGTCGGGAGAAGTGCGCACGAATGGCAGGCCAAGTGTAACATTCACGCCGCGATCGAACGCCAGCGTCTTAATCGGTATCAGGGCTTGGTCGTGGTACATTGCGACGGCTACATCGTAGGTTTGACGCGCGGCTGTATGGAACATCGTATCGGCCGGAAGAGGGTCAGTAATGTCCATGCCTTCCAGGCGAAGCGCCTCGCAAACCGGGCGGATGATGGCGTCATCTTCTGCGCCAAGAAGCCCACCTTCGCCGGCGTGCGGGTTGAGGCCTGCAACCGCGATGCGGGGAACTGAGACGCCAAAGTCCCGGATCAAGGCCGCGTGCACGATCCGCAATGTTGTGACCAAAAGTTCGGATGTCAGGGCCTCGGGGACTGCGTGAAGCGGTATGTGGATGGTGGTCGGAACTACCTTCAACTCGGCCGCCGCAAGCATCATGACGCTTGTTTCGACGCCTCCCAAGGCGGCGAGGTATTCGGTATGGCCGGGGTACGAAAACCCCGCGTGATCGACCAGCACTTTTTTCGAGATAGGTGCTGTGCAGACGCCAGCGGCATCCCCGGACTGTGCAAGATTGACTGCCCTGGTGATGACGTCGATGACGGATTGCGCATTGGCCGCTGACGGGATGCCGGGTGTAGCAGTTTCGGGAAACTCATGTGGTAAGACGGGCAGGCCATGTTTAGCGGCGGCGCCTGCTTCAACGGGGCTTTCGATACGGGCCGCACGGGCTGAGCCGGGGAGGTGGCGAGGATCACCGATCCAGAAGAACGGCGCAGTGTCTGCGACTTGTTCCCATGCTTTCACCGCGATCTCGGGGCCAATGCCTGCTGGATCGCCACAGGTCAGCGCGACAGGTTTCCGATGGCGCGAGGCCACTAGTTGACCAGATCGGCGATGTAGGTATCGGCGCGTAAATCGGCAAGATAATCGGCCGCGATTGTGCCAAGACGCACATTCAAAAGCCGCGCACCGACCAGCTCGAAATCAACGGTGCTTTCAAAGGCTTGCTGACGATCACAAAGCATCAGAACCGTGCTTTGGTTGTTCCGAATGATCGCAGTGGATGTCTCGTTGACGTCAAGTCCGGGGATGAGGGCGCGAATATCGGCGGGTAATTCTGACATTTGTTGGCTTGTGCGGAGAAGCTGATCCTCGGGCAGGTCGCGCGCGATCCCGTATAGGTCATCGCAAGTGTCTATGTCAGAGGCGATCCGGGATGCGACTGCGGGCCCTTCCGGCACACGCAACAGCGCATAGGCAATCGACAGTGTCTCGGGAGAGCCTGCCCGGACGCGCTCGAGGTCGCGCAAAAAGAACACGCCGATTGCGTTCTCAAGTTCGATGGGACGACTTATCTGCCCAGGCGTCAGTCCCTGGATCAACCCTTGGATACTGGCAGGCAGACTATCAATCGCAACCCAGTTCAACTGTCCGCCATTGGCGCGTGATGCGGCAACAGAATAGAGGCGCGCGGCTGTAGCGAAGGCTTCCTCTCCACTCAGGGCCGAGATTTCAGTGGCTCGGGCGCGCGAGGCGCGTGTTGTTTCAGGCGTTGTCGCAGGCAGTAGAATTTCGGAGACGAGCACGCGCAATCCACCGTCGGTTCCGGTTCGTGCCATCGTGCGATTGACCAGATCGTTAGGGATGTCGCGGGCTTGCCCGCGGAAGGTGTTCTGCAAATGCGACCGCCATGCGATCCCGGCTGTTACGAAGTCGCGATATGTTTCCGCGCCGACGCCTTCTTGGCCAAGGGCGGCGATGAATTCTTCGGCTGTAAGGTCGGCCCGGCTGGCAAATTCTTCCAGTCCGCGCAGGATTTGGTCTTCGCCGGGAAGATTATCGCCCCGGCGTGCCGCCTCGATTTGAATGCTTTCGTTGATCAACTGATCACGCGCCAGATTGCGCGGGTCTCCGGGCGCGCGCAGAAGCGACAAAAACCGGGTGCGTTGAGTGATTTGATATTCGGTCACCACGTTGTCACCGACTTGCACAACAGGGCGGAAGCGGTTTTGGGCATCTGCCGGAACCGCGAATATGATTATCGCAACGATTAGCGACACTATCACAGCGATGTAATTGTGATGTTTCAAGTGGCTACCCTCTGCAAACCGGTCGGCTTGTCCCTTGCTTTTGTCCATTTCCAACACCCAGCAATGACACGCGAAAGCCAAAGTCAGTGGTTGGAGTGACACTTGTAGATGTTGCATAGCGGCGCGTTACCGAAAGGTCTATGCGAATGCAATCGGTCGAGAAATCGACGCCAAGCCCGGCGCGGGCAGCACGGCCCTCGTTGAAGTCGTAGCGCCAGTCGGCGTTTGCGGTCCAGTTTTCGTTCAGATCAAGCGTGCCCCCAAAGGCCCACTCCGACAATTCTTCGTTCCGCCCCTCCGCAGGTTCGGGCTGCGCAAAAAGATAGCTCGACGTGAGCATGCCACGGTCCGCCTGCCAGTCCACGCGTGTTTCGCTTAAGGTGAAGGCCACGTTGTCGTCGAACAGCGAGCGCGACGATACCCAAAGTCGATCCCCGAAGGAAAGGCGACCGGCCAGAAGCCATTCGGATTGATCGGCGTCCGCGCCGCCGCTTGTGTCGGAAAACTCCAGCGTACCATCAAGGCTAGCAACCCGCCCGAATGCAAAGTTTGCCGCCCAGCCGCTTGGATCAGAGCGGTGCCAGTTTACACCAACAGCCGCGCGCGACCCGTCTTCGATGCCATCAATGCCCGGAAATCGCGAGGGGGCGAACAGATTGGCTTCGTCAAATTCCACAATACGGCTGTCTTCAAGAGGAACGTCGTCGCCAGAGATGGTGGCTATATCCAGTCGCAGAATGGGCTCAAGGATTTCGGACGCGCCGCTGGAGGTTGTACGGGCATGCGGCCATCTAAGCTCGGTCGCGACGCGCGGCGCGGCGCGCAGGCTGTTCGCCTCAAACGTGGAATCCTGTCCAATGTTATAGGCGTCGATCCGCAATGCGGCTTCAGTATCAACCACTAGGCCTCGTCCAAGAACCGAGCGGCGCGACCAGTCCATGCCAAACCCGATCCGCGACATGTCGCGCCCAATAATGTCATCCGAGGAAGGGCGGTTCAACGCTGCGGCGTCGATACGGATTGTGGTCAGGCCCCCAAAGCGCGGCGAGGGTAGATCGCGTTGATAAGACGTCTCGATGAACCGGTCGGGCAGGGCGTCCCGGATCGGGATCTCGAGGTCGCGCAGGGTCCTGAATTCGGTGACACTCGCGCGGAAAAGGTCTTTTTCGCGCACACGGTCGAGAGCAAATTCGTTCGTCAGACGGTCTTTTGAGGAGTAGTTGTATTGGAAAAGATAGCCGGGGTCGGAGACGAATTCGAGTTGCCCGGACGCGACAAACCCGCGTGGCAGATAATAGGTTCCGTTGGCAAAGAAATATCCCCGGCCTCCGATATCGTCGCTTGTGGCAGCGCCATCAAAAGTAAGGCGGCCGTTCCGTAATTCCTGTCGATAGTTGAATTCCAGCGTTGTGGTTGATGCCGAAAGATAAGGTGTGAGTGTTGTGTCGGCATGGGAGCCGATTGCGATGAAATAGGGCAACCGGAGACCGGTGCCGAGGTCGGACGAGGTTCTAAGTTCGGGGATTAAAAAGCCACTGGCGCGTTTCAGCGTGGGGTCTGGCAGGCGCAAGCGCGGCAGGTAGAGGATCGGCACACCTGCCAGCCTGAACTGTGCATCATCAAAATAAAGTTGCTGTTCCACGGTGTCATGCACCACGCGCGAGGCACGGATTTCCCAAAGTGGCGTAGGATTGGCAGCGCAGACTTCGCACGACGACGCAACGACGCGTCTTAGCGTTGTATAGCGGTTATCGACGCGGGCAATCCGCGCGGCGGCAAGTTGCAGTTGCTGATCCAGTACCAAACGGGCCGACGTTAGCACGCCGTTGCGCAGATCACTGTTAAGCGTGGCGGCGTCTGCGGTGACCACATTGCCAGAGGTGTCCGTAAGCGTCACAGCCCCTTCGATAGAAAGTGTATCTGTCGTGCGATCGTAAATGACGCGTTCGGCGGACAACCGATTGCCCTCGAAGAAGACCACAACGTTCCCTTCGGCGGTGATGCGTCCTGACGGGTCTACGATAACGCTGTCGGCGATGAGGGAAGCAAGGGCCTGCGCCTGTGCCAAGCCCGGAATGAGCAAAAGGCAGACAAAGAAAGCAAGAAGACTGCGTCTCATCCGTCTTCCAGATGTAAAAGGAGCCCAAGCGGCAGCAAAACGGCGGCGATGGGCGGGCCCCATGCTGCAAGAAGGATGGGGATTTGCCCGTTCTCGCCTAGGATGGCGGCGAAGTTGCGCACGAAATACAAACTAAAGCCAAGTGCCAGTGCCAGTATGACCATAAACCCTGTGCGCCCCATGCGCGTGTGACGCATTGTGAAGCTCGCGCCGACAAGCACCATCGAGATCAGCAGGATCGGCAGCGCCAATTCCATGTGCAGGAATGTGCGATGGTTACGCGCGGAAAATCCAGCGGTTTCAAGCTGCTTGATGAAGGCAGGAAGCTCCCAAATCGGAATGGTGGACGGGGTGCCGAAGCTGTCGAGAATTTGGTCACGCGTGAGGTTGGACGCAAGGCTCATCCGGTCCGCGGTGAAGGCGTTTTGTTCGGGGATGACAGCGTTTGGATCAAAGCGCCATTCTTTGGCGCCCTCGATCTGCCATGCACCTGTTGTAAGACGAGCGGTTTCAGCTTCGATGCGGTAGCTTGGGGTACCGTCAGCGTCAAAGCCAAGAAATGTGGCACCGAACAAAACTGTTCCGTCCAGGTTGGCGCGCTCTGCGTGGATCACAGTCTGTCCATTCGGCGTGCCTTGACGCAGCCATAGCCCCTCACGGGTGACCGATACGGTCGATGCGCCTTCGTTGGTCAGCCGTCCTGCCACGACTTCGTACTGCTTGGATGTTGCAGCAACGATTGGGTTGATCACGCCGACGGCGACGATACCAATCACAAACGTGACGATCAGCGGGGCGACCAAGCTTTTTAAAGCCGAGCGGCCCGAAGCGCGCGTGACGACCAGTTCCGAAGACCTTGCCAGTCGCAAAAACAGGGCCACCGTGGCAAGGATCATGATCAGCGGCAGGATGCGGTAAAGCGTCTCTGGCACATTCAGCGCGGTCAGCGACAAAAGCGCGCCGAAGCTTGCGTCGGTCGATCCGAATTTTCGGATTTGCTCGATCATGTCGAGAAGAAACAGGATAACAAAGAAAACAAGAATGGTGGACAGAACCGTCTTCAGGAATTGGCGCGCAAAATAGAAATGAAGGGTCATGGGCTCCCTCCGTCTGGCGTTGTAACGCGATGTCTTCGCCGGAATAATCCTGGTCGCGACGCCAATTCAAGGAGGAGAGCAGCTAGAATTACTCCGGCAAGTGGCCCCATGTAGGCGGCAGGCCAGTGGTTGGCGTTTGACTGTACGATGTCCTGTCCAATCCGGGTGATCATCTGGATGAAGATCAAGGCGCCGATGGCGCCGGCGATTTGTCTCCAGATCCCAAACCGCGAAAAGCCTCCAAGCATCAGTGCTGCAAAACCGACAAGCGGTGCTACGAAGCCATTCAGTGCGTTGCCGAAGCGATCGTGTGCTTCTGATATAAGCGTGTTGCGGGAAGCTCCAGTCAGGGCTTGCGTGGTTTCGCTTGCTTGCAACAGAACGCCGGTGCCAAGCTCTTGTGGCCGTATGCCTCCCAGTCCTGTCAGTTCGACCAAGCCGCTTAAATCAAAAGCAAAGTTTTCAAAACGCGTGACTGATAACAGGCGGTTCTCGGTGTCCAATGCCTGTGCCATGCCGTCGAACATAATAAGCGTAGGCGCGTCGTCGCCGCGGATCAGTAAGGCTTCCCTTGCGCTATAGGTGACTTGGACCTTTGCATCGCGGGAGTCTGACAAAAAAATATTCAACAACTCGCCCTGTGGCGAAATTTCCCGGATGTAGAACGTCACCTGATCGGCAGGATGGATGAATTGGCCTTCGGTCAAAAGTCGCGCCGTCATGTTTTGTGCAATCTGATCGGACCTGACGGCCAGTTGGCGCAGGCTGGCGGGCACAAGGAAATGACCAAGGATCGAAGCCAGGACTGCCACAATCAAGCCGAAATACACCACGGCGCGGGCCAGTCGCCACGGCGAAAATCCGGTCGCCTGCACAACAACAAGTTCGCTTTCTGTGGTCAGGCGATTGGTGACGTAAAGGGTGCTGGCGAAGGCAGCAATCGGCAGCACAATTCGGATTACGTTTGGTAAAGAAAGAACTGAAATTTCAAGGAAAACAGCCGCTGATTGGCCGTTGGCGATCAACTGGTCAAAAAGAACGACGGCACGGTTCACCCAGTACACAAGCACAAGTACAAGCGCAAAAAAGCCGAACAGCGTCAAGAGCTGCG
>CAJQNG010000113.1 GCA_905479635.1 uncultured Boseongicola sp.
ACTTCTCGGGCCTCACGCGCGGTCGGACTTGCCACGAATGCACCCTTGTTGCGCTGGATTTCCACAAGCTGAACATGCGCGAGCGATTGAAGCGCCGCGCGTACAACAGTGCGAGACACATTGTAGATTTCTCCAATTTCATCCTCTCCCAGCTTTGTACTCGGCGCGAGACGATGTTCATGAATCGCCAAAGCCAGCGCATCAGCTACCTTCTGCGTCGCATCTTGAGGTTTGGGCGTGGAGGTGGGCTCTGCCTGCATGCGAGTTTCCTTCAGAATTACTGATGCCAGAGGCATGTTGCGTGAACAAGGCGCAGCATAATTGTATACAATCCTGAATAAGTATTGTGTTCAATATTTAAGCACCACCGAATTAGTCCGCCCAATTTTGTGCCATCTACCTGACTTCTTCCCAGAAACCATGGGCACTGTTTGAACTCCGTCATCACAAGCGCCCAACTGGTTTCAACACAGGAGCACCCATGACTGCAAAACATGATCTGGAACTGGTGAAAGTCACCAAACGCTATGGTCTGACCGTAGCTGTGGATGCGATACAGCATCGGTTCCAGCCATCCTCCTATACCTGCCTGCTTGGGCCCTCTGGTTGCGGAAAATCATCGACCCTGCGGATGATTGCGGGTCATGAAAGCGTGAGCGAGGGCGCGATTTTGCTGTCAGGGCGTGACATTACCGCTCTGCCGCCCGCGCAGCGTGGCACCGCGATGATGTTTCAGAATTACGCTTTGTTTCCGCACCTTAGCGTCCTTGATAACGTTGCATTCAGCCTGAAAATGAAGGGGGTGGACGTCAAGGAACGCCACACCAAAGCGGGTGAAATGCTGGAGTTGGTCGACCTAACGGCGCTGGCAGATCGACTGCCTGATCAATTGTCTGGCGGGCAACAACAGCGCGTCGCACTGGCCCGCGCATTGATCACAAGGCCCGAAGTTTTATTGCTGGATGAACCGCTGTCAGCGCTGGACCCGTTCTTGCGGATCCGGATGCGTGGCGAGCTGAAGAAGCTGCAAAAGGAGCTGGGCATCAGCTTTATCCACGTCACCCACGGGCAAGACGAAGCACTGGCGTTGGCCGATGAGATTGTCGTGATGAATGACGCGGTGATCGAACAGGCGGGTCCTGCCCGCGATGTGTTTAACGCCCCAATGACCCGCTTTGTGGCGCAGTTTATGGGCGGCCATAACGTCATCGCCCTGCCCGAGGGGCATTTCGCAATCCGCACAGACGCTGTTGCCATCACCGCGCCACAAAAGGGCAGGTTGGACGCCCAAGTGACCGCCGTTGAATACCAGGGCACCCATGTTTCCTTGCTATCGCGCATTACCGGCGACCAAGAAATCGCAGCGCTGGTGCCCGAAGCCGAATACTTCACCACCCCGCATCACCCCGGCGACCAGATTGGCCTGCATTGGGATGCCAAAAACCTTCACCAACTGACCGCATAAATCGCGGCTCTTCACCACCGACAAGGAGACTACGCATGACCAAATTTACATCACGGACCGGCCTCAGCCGCCGCGCACTACTCAAGGGTGCCGCATCGACTGCAATTGCGGCCGGTTCTACGACCCTTGGCGCGCCGATGCTTTGGGCGCAAAACATCAAGGACGTCACCATTCGCCAGTTCGGCACAGGGGTGTCTAACCTCAACGACGTCGCCAATAAAGTAAAAGAAGATCTTGGCTTTACGCTTGAAATGACTGCACTGGATACGGACAGCGTGACACAGCGCGCAGCCACACAGCCCAACAGCTTTGACATCGCAGACATTGAATACTTCATCTGTAAAAAGGTCTGGGCCGCTGGCAACATGCAGGCAATGGACACGTCCAAGATCGCCAATTACGACAAGATCGCTGGTACATTCCGCAGCGGTCTTTTGACACCGACAAGCACGATTGCACAGGGCACTGCACCACATACCGTTGGCTTCACGTCGGGCCCGAACGGCACGGACTTTGTGCAAGAAGAATCTGGTTGGATGACCCTTATCCCGACGATTTACAACGCCGACACGCTGGGCATCCGCCCCGATCTGATCGGCCGTCCGATCAGCAACTGGTCCGAGCTTTTGAACCCAGAGTTTAAGGGTAAAGCATCGATACTCGACATCTCGTCTATCGGGATCATGGACATGGCGATGGTCGTGGAATCCATGGGCGAATACACTTACCCCGACAAAGGCAGCATGACGAAAGAAGAAATCGATCTGACGCTCGGCATCTTTACTGAAGCCAAGAAGAACGGCCAGTTCCGCGCGTTCTGGAAGTCCTTCGACGAAAGCGTCAACCTGATGGCTTCTGGCGAGGTAGTGATCCAGTCCATGTGGTCACCTGCGATCACAGCCGTCAAATCTCAAGGCATTCCCTGCGTTTACCAGCCTTTGGAAGAAGGCTATCGCTCATGGGGTGGCGGTTTGGGTATATCGGCTGCTCTGTCCGGCATCGAACTGGATGCGGCCTATGAATACATCAACTGGTATCTGTCCGGCTGGGTTGGCGGCTATCTCATGCGTCAGGGCTATTACTCTGCGGTTCCAGAAACCTCCAAACAGTTCATGTCTGCAGACGAATGGGGCTTTTGGTACGAAGGCAAAGCCGCCGAGGGTGACATCTTGTCCCCTACTGGCGACAAACTTGCCGGTGCGGGCGAAGTTCGCGATGGTGGGGCCTTCCTTGATCGTATGGGATCTGTTGTTTGCTGGAACTCTGTCATGGATGAGAACCAATACATGGTCCGCAAGTGGAACGAATTTATCGCCGCTTAAGAACGACAAACGGGTGCGCCATGCAGCGCACCCACCCCATCCAATACAAAGAATACTTATGAAAAAGCTGTTAGAAAATCGCAATGTGACCGGCTGGCTGATGGTGGCTCCCCTTGCGTCTGT
>CAJQNG010000114.1 GCA_905479635.1 uncultured Boseongicola sp.
GCCATCCAGCGGCTGCGCGCACCGCCGGTTCCCGCATGACCGCCTTAGCGATGAAATCTAAAGGAACGTGGCTCAATTGGTCTGTCTGGGCCGGTGATGTTCAGCCAAAAAGCCGGGTCTAACCTGCAGCCGAACCCAAAATAGCGATCAGGCCGCACGACAGATCACCGAGTACCAGCACAGCTTGTCCAAGAGCCTTGATCGGCACGCAAAACCGGTACAAACTGGAAAGAACGGCATTCTACTTGGGGAATGTTGGATAAGATTTTTGGGGGATATACAATGAATAATTCTGCTGTGATTGGAATAATCGCGCTTGCGTTGTCACTTGTCGGCCAACCTTTACTTGCTGATTCACACGCGATGTCGACGGAGGAAGTTCTCAACCACCACTTGACTGCATTTGGCACGGGGGACCTGGAGGGTATGCTATCCGATTACACGGATGAGTCCGTGCTAATACTGCCAGATGTGATGATGACCGGCCCAGATGAGATGAAGCCCGCATTCGAGGCATTCATTGCTGAGTTCTCGCAAGAAGGCACTGAATTCAATTTGACCCACACAAACGTTCACAACAATGTCGCGCATATCGTTTGGACCGCTGAAACGCCCGACAATTCTTATCAGTTCGCGACAGATACCTTCGTGATCGAAGACGGTAAGATATTGTCTCAAACATTGACTATGGTGGTTGTACCAAAGTAGCGGCGGCTCCGTCCGCAGTCCGGACCTTCGTAAGAATCCGACTTAAGGACATGCGGCATGGTTCACAATCGTGCGATCCATCGAGGGGCGATTCCCAAAGCACATCGCGTAGGCGGTTGAGAAATGCGCCGAACTTGAAAAGCCGGTCGCCTCGGAGATGGAGGCCACACTCATCGCCGATCCCTGCACCAATCGCCGCGCAATACCGAGCCGCATCCGACGGTAGTAGTTCATCGCGCTGACGCCGAGAACCTGCGCGAAGATACGGTTCAACTGACGCTCGCTGATGCCCGCGATCAACGCAAGCTGTTGGAGCGAAAGGGGGTCGCCGATGTGGTCTTGCATCGCCGCGATGACAGGTTGGATATGCGGGGACCGGGTGGTTTCGCCAGCAAGGACGCCCGACCTTTGCGGGCTTGCCGCCGCGCGGATTTCGGTGTGCAAAAACCAGTCGCTGACAAGGCGCGCAAAGTCAGCGCCGTGACGGTCGGACAGCAGCGCGTGGATGAAATCCAAAGGCGCGGTTCCGCCACCACAAGTCACCCGGTCGCGGTCTATAATGTAAAGGCGCCGTTCGATCATCAGGTCGGGAAAGCGGCCCGCAAGCTCTGCCGCGTGTTCCCAATGGACGGTCATCCGACGCCCGTCCATCAGGCCCGCCCGCGCCAGAAGAACCGGCCCGCCCGACACGCCGCCGACGCGCAATCCCGCCCGCGCGCGACGTTTCAACCATTCAAAAAGCACCTTGTCGTTTAGCGCGAAAGGATCGCCGCCAGCGATGACAAGCAAAAGATCAAGCGGCTCGGTCGAACCGATGGGGACGCAGTTCGAAATTGCCGCCTCCCCGGAACTTTTGGCGGGCGTTTTGTGGGCGAAATGCACAATGTCATAAAGCCGCTTTCCGGACAGCAGATTAGCTGCGCGCAGCGGGTCGGCAACGCTGGCATAAGACATGATCGCAAAGCCCGGCACCGGAACAATACCAATTCGGAAGGGTCGCGTGTCAGCGTCCTGATTTAATATAGAAACGGCTGGTTTTTGCATCCCAACAAACCATGCATCGCAATAGACTTACGTGTCAATTAGCGCGGCGGACAGGCGATGCGATACAACGCACTGAGCATTCTGAAACAGGGCCTGACGGGCAACAAAGGCTGGGCGCCTGCCTGGCGCGAGCCTGACCCTAAGCCCGAATACGACATCATCATTGTTGGCGGTGGCGGGCATGGGTTGGCGACGGCGTACTACCTGTCGAACAAGTTCGGCATGAAGAACATCGCCGTGGTCGAGAAGGGCTGGATTGGGTCCGGGAATGTCGGGCGCAATACCACACTTATTCGCTCAAATTATCTGCTGGAAGGCAACCAGCCGTTTTACGAGCTTTCAATGCAGTTGTGGGAAGGTCTTGAGCAGGACTTCAACTATAACGCCATGGTCAGCCAGCGCGGCATCCTGAACCTGTACCACTCGGACAGCCAGCGCGACGCCTTTGCACGGCGCGGCAATGCAATGCACCTGACTGGCTCGGGTGGCGTTATGCTGAGCGAGGCAGAAATCCGCGAAAAATGCCCCTACCTTGATTTTGACAACGCGCGCTTCCCGATCAAGGGCGCACTTTGGCAGCAACGCGGCGGGACGGTGCGCCATGACGCCGTTGCCTGGGGGTTTGCGCGCGGCGCAGACATGAAAGGCGTCGATATCCTGCAAAACTGCGAAGTCACCGGCTTTCAGATCGACAATGGCGTTTGCAAAGGGGTCGAAACCTCGCGCGGCACTATTCGCGCCAAAAAGGTCGCGGTCTGTGTCGCCGGATCATCCGGCCGCGTGATGTCTATGGCCGGCATGCGTCTGCCGATTGAAAGCCACGTCCTGCAAGCCTTTGTTTCTGAGGGCCTTAAACCCACCCTGCCAGGCGTCATCACCTTCGGCGCGGGCCACTTTTACGTCAGCCAATCCGACAAGGGCGGGCTAGTCTTCGGCGGCGATATCGACGGCTACAACACCTATGCCCAACGCGGAAACCTGCCCGTGGTCGAGGACGTCTGCGAAGGCGGCATGGCATTGATGCCCATGATTGGACGCGCGCGGCTTTTGCGGATGTGGGGCGGCTTGATGGACATGTCGATGGATGGATCACCCTTCATCGACCGTACGCATATCGGCGGGCTCTATTTCAACGGCGGCTGGTGTTACGGCGGATTCAAGGCGACGCCGGCGTCCGGCTTTTGCTACGCGCATTTACTCGCCAAGGATGCGCCGCACCCGGTGGCGACCCAGCTTCGTCTTGATCGGTTCCGGCGCGGCGCACCAATCGACGAAAAGGGCGCAGGCCCCCAACCGAATTTGCACTGAGGAGGCTATTCATGATCATTAAGCACCCCCTTCTCGGTCCCCGCGATGCCGCAGAATTTGTCTATCTTGGCGACGCCAATATGATCAAGCGTCCCGAAGGATTCGGCGAAAATGTCGAGGAGGCTATGTATGAGCATGTCTACCTGCGCGAAAATCCCGCAGGCGAACATCATGAGCTTTGGTATCACGAACAGGGGGATCGCTCGTGGCTCGTGGTGACCCGCAACACGCTGACGCACGAGATCAGTTCGGTGGAATTGGCCCGCGATGTTGCCCGCCGCAAAGGACGCTCGAAATGAGCCAGTCCAATCGCATTGACGGCGGCCAGATCGACCGGTCGCGCACGCTGAAATTCCAGTTCAATGAGCGCTGGTTAACTGCCCATCCCGGAGACACGTTGGCCTCGGCCTTGCTGGCGAACGCTGTGCGCCTTGTGGGCCGGTCGTTCAAATACCACCGTCCCCGCGGGATATTCTCGGCCGGGTCAGAAGAACCGAGCGCGCTTGTACAATTGCGAAAAGGTGCGGCGTTGGAACCCAACACCCGCGCCACCACGATCGAGATGTTCGAGGGGCTTTCCGCGACCAGTCAAAACCATCGCGGGTCGCTTGAGCACGACATTCTCGCGGTCAATGATTTGTTATCGCCATTTTTAAGTGCCGGTTTTTATTACAAAACCTTCATGTGGCCAAAGGCATTCTGGGAAAAGCTTTACGAACCCATCATTCGCTCTGCTGCGGGTCTTGGGAAGCTTTCTGGCATGGAAGACCCCGACACCTATGACCACGGATACCTCCACTGCGATGTGGTGATTATCGGCGCGGGACCAGCGGGATTGGCCGCCGCATTGGCTGCCGGTCGTGCGGGACTGCGGGTTATACTGGCCGACGAAGACTTCCGCATGGGCGGACGTCTGAACGCGGAAACCTACGCGGTTGACGGCATGGACGGTGCGGATTGGGCGCTTGGCGTCATTGCTGAGTTAGCAATTATGAACAACGTCCGGCTGATGAAACGCACGACCATCTACGGCGCCTACGATCATGGCATCTTCGGCGCATTGGAGCGGATGACCGACCATCTTCCCGACAGCGGTGACAAACCCCGGCAGGTGCTTTGGCGCATCTATTCCAAGCGCGCTATTCTGGCCGCCGGCGCGACCGAGCGGTCGATGGCGTTCGGCAATAACGACCGCCCCGGCATCATGCTTGCGGGCTCTGTGCGGACTTATGTGAACCGTTTCGGCGTCGCTCCGGGCCGTAAGATCGCGGTATTTACCAACAACGACGACGGATTGAAGACCGCGGAAGATTTGCGCGCCAAGGGCATAGACGTGACACGGATTATCGACGCGCGCGAGGGCGACGTGGTGGTTAACACCAATGGACGCAAAGGCTTGAACACCATCTTCCTGAACCGCGGTCGTCACGTCGAGGCCGACTGTCTGGCCGTCTCGGGTGGCTGGTCGCCCAACGTCCACCTCAGCAGCCATCACCGGGGCCGCCCTGAATGGCGCGATGACATCGCAGCGTTTGTGCCGGGCGGCGAATTGCCCCCCGGAATGGTCGTGGCCGGGGCTGCGGCAGGCACGATGACGCTGGCCGCCACCCTTGCCGAAGGACACGAAGTGGCCACACGCGTTGCGACCGATCTGGGAAAGTCTGGGTCGCTCGCCACCGCTCCAAGAGCCAGCGACGAGATCTTCGCAACGGCGCCAATCTGGCACGTTAAGGAAAGTAAACACCGCGCGTGGGTCGATCTGCAGAACGATGTGACCACTAAGGACATTACACAATCCTACCGAGAAGGCTTCCGTTCGGTCGAACATCTGAAGCGCTACACGACACTTGGAATGGCCACCGAACAGGGCAAAACCTCGAACATGCTGGGGCTTGCCGTGATGGCGGATGCGTCCGGCAAAACCATCCCCGAAACTGGCACGACGATCTTCCGCCCACCCTATAGTCCAGTGGCCATCGGCGCCTTCGCAGGCCGCGCGCGTGGAAAGAATTTTCGCCCCACACGTCGTACGCCAAGCCACAATTGGGCCAATGAGAACGGCGCGAGCTTTGTGGAAGCCGGCATGTGGAAGCGCGCCGAATGGTATGCGCGTCCCGGTGAAAAAAGTTGGCGCGACAGTGTTGACCGTGAGGTGAAGGCAACCCGCAACGGTGTCGGTATTTGCGATGTCACGACGCTTGGCAAGATCGACATTCAGGGCCACGATGCAGCTGAATTCATCAATAAAATCTACGCAAACGCCTTCTTGAAGTTGCCTACTGGCAAGGTCCGTTATGGGCTAATGTTGCGCGAAGACGGCACCGTTTACGATGACGGAACGACCGCGCGATTGTCCGAGACGCACTTCGTTATGACCACGACAACGGCCAACGCGGTTCTGGTGCTCCGCAACCTTGAATTTGCGCGCCAATGCCTTTGGCCTGACCTTGACGTTCATCTGATCTCAACGACCGACGCCTGGGCGCAATTCTCGGTTGCGGGACCAAAATCACGCGCGCTGATGCAAAAAGTTGTCGACGATCTGGACCTTTCAAACGAGGCATTCCCCTTCATGGCCTGCACGACATGCACCGTGTTTGGTGGCACACCCGCGCGCTTGTTCAGGATCTCATTTTCCGGCGAATTGGCCTATGAAATCGCGGTCCCTGCCCGATACGGCGATGCAATGATCCGCGCTATGATGGCGGCTGGCGAAGAGCTTGATCTGACGCCCTACGGCACCGAAGCGCTTGGTGTGATGCGGATCGAAAAGGGCCATGTTGCGGGCAACGAGTTGAACGGGCAGACCGATGCGCGGATGATCGGGCTGGGAAATATGGTCTCACGCAAGAAAGATTTCATCGGCGCCGCTCTTCTCGACCGTCCCGAACAGGTGCGCGAAGATGGCCTGCAACTTGTTGGTCTTCGCCCGATTGACCAAGACGTGATCCTGACCGCCGGCGCGCACTTTTTTGTGGAAGGCGACCCCGAAGATATGGCCCACGATCAGGGCTGGATGACCTCAGTTGCTTACTCACCAGAGCTTGGCCATTCTATTGGTCTGGGCTTTCTCAAACGCGGGCGCGACCGACATGGTGAACGACTGCGCGCCTTCAGTCCGATCCGTGGACAGGACGTCATGGTCGAGGTCTGCTCGCCGCATCACATCGACCCCGAAGGAGACCGTCAACGTGGCTGACATCCCTCTGACAGCGGCGCCCGCTTTGGGTGACGTTAACCTTACCTTCGCAAGCTGCGTTTTGACAGAACGCACTGACATTGCGTTGATTTCGGTGGCAACGCCGCATGCAGGATATGAAGCGCTTGCCGCAAAAATCAAAGATGTGTGGGGGCTTTCCATGCCGGGCGCGAGCGCCTCTTTGAACGCTGGCGCGATGCGTGCCATTCCGTTGGCGGCGGACCAAATGATGCTGGCGTTCACCCCAGACGGCGGCTTGTCCGAGACCTCGGTCCAGGCGGAACTCACCGACGTCGCCTACACGACCATGCAGACCGACGCATGGGCCATCATTGAGCTGTCCGGGGCCGGAGCGACCGCCGCTTTGGAGCGCATCTGCCCCCTCGATCTTGATCCACAGACCTTCCCAAACGGAGCCGCAGCGCGCACGATGATGGAACATTTAGGCGCCCTCATCATACGACTAGAAGCGGACCGTTTTCTGCTGATGTCCGCAAGGTCATCTGCGCAGTCTTTCCTGCACGCGGTCGAAACATCCTGTCGCTGGACTGCGCCTTAGAAATCGGTCGGCGCACCGCCTTCTGACTTTCGTCTAGCGACAAAATCCGCCAGCTCATCCTGCACGGCGACGTCCATAGGAGGGGCTTCAAAGCTGTTTACGATATCTTTGAAAAGGTGATGCGCACGCTCCGCTGTCCAGATGCCACCGGCAATTTCCCATCCTTCATAATTGCGCCAATCGCTTAAGAAAGGTTGATGAAAGGCCGTCTCGTAGCGGTCCTGGGTGTGCTGGATTCCAAAGAAATGCCCTTCGCCGCCAACTTCACGGATAGCTTCCACCGCGATGTCGTCGGGTGTTGTCGCTGTGATCGCCGGATCAAAATAGCGGATGAGTTGGCCTAAAACCTCGCAATCCATCACGAACTTCTCGGGACTTGCGATCAGCCCGCCCTCAAGCCATCCCGCTGCATGGTAAACGGCATTGGTCCCGGATTGAACCGCAGCCCAAAGCGAGGCGGTCGTTTCCCACATCGCCTGCCCGTCTGGTACGTTCGCCGCGCACGATCCTGAAGACCTAAGCGGCAGCCCGTAAAAACGCGCCATCTGGCCCGTCATCTGCGTGGCGCGTATGTATTCGGGCGTTCCGAACGCAGGCGCGCCTGTCTTCATATCGACGTTCGATGTGAAGGTTCCCAAGACACAGGGGCAGCCTGGCTTTACCCATTGGAACAATGCAATAGCCGCCATTGCCTCGGCGATCGACTGGGCAACTGCTCCGGCCATTGTGACCGGCGCCATCGCACCCGCAAGCGTAAACGGCGTGACAATTACCGCCTGCCCACGCCGCACCATACGCAAACACCCATCGATCATCGGTTGGTCATGCTTGAGCGGTGAAGTCGAGTTGATATTCGTATACATGTGCGGGCGCGACTGGAATTCTTCCTCCGAAAGACCGCCCCCAATCTTAACCATTTCGATGACATCTTCGACCCGCTCTTTACCAAGCGAATAGGCATGCATGACTTTGTCGGTCAGCGTCAATTTATCGTAAACCACGTCCAGATGACGGTCTCTTGCGTGAATATCGACCGGTTCAACCGGGTATCCACCGGCAAAATGGATGCAGTTGAAATATTGCGTAAGTTTTAGCAAATCTTGACACTGCTTGCGGGTCCCTGGAACTTTCCCCGTCTCAAGATCGAAATAATTCGGCGGCGACGAGACATTTCCGAACACCATGTTGCGCCCGCCGATGGTGATCTGACGGTCCAGATTACGCGGCGTGATCGTAAACTCGGACGGGGCTTTCGCCACCATCTCCATCACCCATTCCCGATCCATTCGTACGTTCGAGCCGTTAACCTTAACACCGATTTCCTTGAATAGGTCCAAGGCCTCTTCGTTCAGAAAGTCGATCCCGATCTCTTCAAGAATGCGCATCGCGCCGTTGTGTATTGCCTCGACGCCTTCTTCGTTCAAGGGTTCGGTCGGGCGATCTGTGTTCACAGGAATGATCCAGGGGGCCTGTTGGATAACATCGCTGGACGTGCGGCGCGTGTTTCCGGCCCGGCCTCCGGATCTGCGTTTACGCTCGGTGACGTCGGCCATGATGATCTCCTTGGGTTGAGACCATCTTTGGAAAATCCCAGTCGGATCGCCGACGCGTCCGCGACACAATCTGTCGTTTTTGGAAATCCGCCCCTAAGACGCCGACAGCCAGCCTGCGATATGCCCGATGTCAGGCAGCACAACATCCGCTAGATCTGTAAGTGCCTCTGCCTCCGCAAGCCCCGTCAGGACACCAATCGTCGTCATACCCGCCGCGCGGCCGGCTTGCAGATCGTGCCTGCTATCGCCAACCATGGCAGTTGCGCCCGCGCGCATTCCGGTCGCAGCACAAAATTCAAGCAGCTGTCCCGGCTCTGGCTTTGACCCGAACCCGCTGTCATATCCGGAAATGAAATCAAAGTGATGCGTAATTGCATGTGCTTCGAGATGCGCCCGCGCCGGTGCTTCTGAATCGTTTGTGACAAGCCCCAAAACCCGCCCCACTCCCAAAGCGGACAAGGCTTCAAACAACCCCGGAACAGGCACTGGCGTCATTTCCACGGCATAGCGGTCCATCACCGAAATCAGGTCAAACCCAGCGGGCAGGTATGCCGCCGCCGCCACTGCGACGTCCGCTGCTGAGCCGGCAATGACGACGCTGTCTGGATGAAAAACGCGCGCGACGGGATCAAATCCAATGGCCGTGGCAACATCGCCCACCGCATCCGGCGCGATCGTTGCTATATGATCCAGAACAGTCACTGCCCAGCCGCCCCAGCTGGCCGCAAAGTCGAACAATGTGCCGTCCTTGTCGAAGATTATCGCTTCAATCCGGGGCATGATCTACACCTTCATCCTTCAATAAATACCTCGGGGGAGGCGCTAAGCGCGGCGGGCAGGGCCCCCTACCGTCCCTTCCAGACCGGGTCACGTTTTTCCGCAAAGGCACGCGCGCCCTCAAGTTGGTCTTCAGACGCATATAGCCGATCTACCGTGGGTAGCTGACGCGATGTTATACGGCTTAAAGCATCCTGAAACTTAGAATCCTCGGCATCGCGCACAACCTCTTTGATCGCAGCATAAACAAGCGGCGGACCCGAAGCGATCAGCCGAGCAAGGTCCCAGATCGCATCATCCAGCTCCTCGGGCGCCACCACTTCGCGCAGCAATCCAAGGCGGGAGGCTTCTTCGGCGTCCATCCATCGCCCAGTCAAAAGCAAATCCATCGCAACGTGATAGGGAATGCGCTTGGGCAATTTGATCGAGGCCGCATCCGCCACCGTGCCAGAGCGGATTTCCGGCAACGCAAAGCTTGCCGTACTTGAGGCCACAATCAGATCGCACGATAGTGCCAACTCGAATCCACCACCGCAGCAAATGCCGTTTACGGCACAAATCACCGGCTTGTTCATATCCGGCAATTCCTGAAGCCCGCCAAAGCCACCAACGCCGTAGTCCCCGTCGACCGCATCGCCGTCGGCTGCGGCCTTTAGATCCCACCCGGCGCAAAAGAACTTGTCCCCCGCCGCGCGCAATATTGCCACGCTCAGGGTCGGATCATCGCGAAAATCGCGAAATACTTCGCCCATTGCGCGACTGGTGTGCAGGTCAATTGCATTGGCCTTGGGCCGGTCAAGCGTCACCTCAAGGATGGTGCCTTCGCGTCTTGTGCGGATCGCAGTCTCGGTCATTTTAAGTCCTTTCGGATCAGCGCATCAGCGGCAACAGCGCCGTTTTCACGTACCATAAGCGGGTTGATCTCAATGTCGATCAGGCTGCCGTCCTGCGCCATCATCGCCTGCACCGACAGCGCAGCGTCAACGATCGCGGCGACGTCTGCTTTTGGCATCCCGCGATAGCCATCAAGCAGCGGCCAAAGCTGCAGGCGTGTCAATGCCGCCTCGATCTCAACGCCCGTCACCGGCGCAATCAACGTGACAGTGTCTGCCAGTAATTCGGCCTGCACCCCGCCAACCCCAAGCGTCAGGGTGGCCCCGTAAACCGGATCACGCACCGCACCGATAAGGACCTCGGCGACCGCGCCGGTCACCATTTCCTCAAGTAAATAGCCCGATGCGCCGTGAATTGGCGAAAAATCTTTCAGTGTGTCGATGTTCAGACGTACGGCTGCGGCTTCGGATTTATGGGCAAACCCAAGACCCTTAAGCGCAAACGGCGGCGACAAATCGCCAGGATCAACCCCCGCAAGCACCGGTGAGGTCACACCGCGCGGCACCGTAATTCCCGCCGCCGCCAAAAGCGCCTTGGCCGCCGCTTCGTCAAGCATCTCCCCAATCTCCGAAGCGCGCGCGCGCCACGGCACCCAACCGTCCGTGCCCGGAGGGGTTCGCGCGGCTTCCACGGCAGCCAGCGCGTCGTTGATTCCCAAAAGCGGGGTCACACCGCCCTGCAAAAGCCTGTCCGAAAGCGCCTCATCGATGGTGTCGGGCAATGTCGCTACCGCAAAGACCGGCCTACCCGATTGCGCCCTCGCCGCGATCATGGCCTCGAAGGCAGGCTCGAAACTGGACACATTACAGCGGCCTGGATGCGGCTGATCAATCACAAATAGCGTCGCATCAAATCCACTCGCTGCAGTGGTGAAAACATCCGCCATCAAGGGCACGTTCCCCCAGATAAACGTATGATAATCCAAAGGATTCGAGATGGTGACCAAGGGCCCCAGCAATTCAGACAAGCGCGCGGATTGCGCATCCGGAACGGGTGCAAAATCCAAACTCGTCGCCGCGGCGGCGTCGGCAACCAGCCCGGCCTCACCGCCCGAGCACGAGACGGAAAGAAACGTCTGCGCGGTAAGCGGTCCATTGGCATGGCATATTTTCAACGTTTCAATCAGCTCAGGAAGCGTGCGCACCTCGCCCGCTCCGATCTGTTTTAGGTAAGCCGACGACGCCACGCCTCCGCCCGCAAGCGAGGCAGTGTGGGTCATCGCCACCGATTGCCCCTTCGCGCTGCGCCCGGCTTTCAAAACGACGACCCCTTTGCCGGAGGCGCGCGCTTGCACCACCACACGCGCGAAAGCGCGCGCATCGCCAACGCCCTCCATATAGACGCCTAGCGCGGTGACCCGGTCATCCGCCAACATCGCCTCGGCCAAATCGGCCAAATCGGTCTGCGCAGCGTTTCCAAGGCAGGCGAGATAAGCGATTGGAAGACCACGCTGCTGCATCGTCAGCGTCATTCCGATATTGGACGACTGCGTCAGGATCGCCACCCCACGCGCCACCGGACGACAGCCCTGTTGATCCGGCCAGATCGTCGCCCCATCAAGGCTATTGATCACGCCGTAGCAGTTCGGCCCCAGCACCGGCATATCGCCCGCGCGGGATACAAAATCCGCTTGCAGATCATGGTCGCCCGTCTCGGCAAACCCGGACGCGAAACAGATTGCACCGCCACAACCCGCCCGTTTCAGCGCGTCAATAACTTCCAGCGTAGCATGGCGGTTCACGCCGATGAATGCCGCATCTGGGGAGCCTGGCAATTCCGCCACCGAGCGAAAACACCGCCGCCCCGCAATCGTCTCCCGCGTCGGATGCACCGGCCATATTGCGCCCTGAAACCCGGATGTGTCGCATTGCCGAACAACGTTTTCCGCCCACGCCCCGCCAAAAACCGCGATGGATTCCGGATGAAGAAGACGTTTCAGATCACGCATGACCGTCTGGTCTTTCTTCTTGGCAAAAATACTCCCGCCGGAGGCCCAAGATCTTCACCCCCCCAGAGGCCGCAGAAGCTCACGCCCTATGATGTGGCGCTGTATTTCTGAGGTGCCGTCCCAGATACGCTCGACGCGGGCATCGCGCCAGAATCGTGCAATGGGTAGATCATCCATCAGCCCCATGCCGCCGTAAATCTGAAGCGTCGCATCCGTGACCCGCGCCAGCATTTCAGAGGCGTAAAGTTTGGCGCTGGCGATCTCGCGATTGGCAGGCAACCCCTGATCAAGCCGCCAGGCAGACGCCAAGGTCAGCCAGTCCGCTGCATCAATTTCTGTCACCATATCAGCCAGTTGAAAGCTAACTCCCTGAAACTTTCCGATTTGTTGCCCAAACTGTTTGCGTTCGGCGGCGTAGTTCAATCCCATATCAAAGACCCGTCGCGCGCGGCCCACGGACATTGTCGCGACCGTGATACGCGTGGCATAAAGCCACTCGTTCATCACCGCAAAGCCTCCATCGACTTCGCCCAGAACCTGTGCATCCGGCAGACGACAATTGTCGAAATCGAGGACCATATTTTTGTAGCCGCGGTGACTGACCGACGCATATCCATTGCGGATCGTAAACCCCGGCATGCCGCGATCTACAAGGAACGTCGTGATCCGCTTTTTCGGCCCACGTGGCGTCTGATCCTCGCCCGTTGCGGCAAACACGATCACGAAATCCGCGTGGTCGGCACCCGATATGAAATGTTTCGTGCCGTTCAGCACCCAGTCTCCGCCGTCCCGGCGCGCCGAACACGACATGCCGCGCACATCCGAGCCCGCCCCCGGTTCCGTCATGGCCAGTGCGTCCATTCGTTCGCCGCGCACGGCAGGAAGCAGATAGCGTTCCCGCTGCTCGCCTTCGCAGGCCATCAGGATATTTTGTGGGCGTCCAAAAAAATGCGTCAGCGCCATTGAACCGCGTCCCAACTCGCGCTCGACCAATGCAAAGTCGACATGAGACAACCCGGCACCGCCCACGTCCTCGGGGAAATTGCAGGCGTAAAAGCCAAGATCACGCGTCTTTTGTTTGATCTGCCGGGCAAGATCGACGGGCACCTCGCCGGATTTTTCAACCGTGTTTTCATGGGGATAAATCTCGCGTTCAACGAAGCTGCGCACAGTCTCGACGATCATCGTTTGTTCGTCACTCAGACCAAAGTTCATGATGCGCCCTCTGCATGAGTTGCGGCAAGGTTGGCAAGTTTCTCGGCCACGTCGGAGCGCGGCGGACAGGTCTTGCGAGTCACAAGACTGACGTGCAGCAGGAACTGCGTACAAGTTGAATACACCTCGCCATCCGCATCGCGGCGCATTTCGTGGAAAAGCTTCAGCTTTTTGCCCTCGGCCAAAAGGATGCGCGTAGTGACATGGCAGGCGTCGCCCGCATGAGCTTCCACTAGGTATTTGATCGTGTTTTCAACCGTAAAATAGCTAAGGCCGGCCGCCACATAGTCGGCGTCTGCGCCGAACGCGACCATCGTCTCGTCGGCCGCATCCGAGTAGACCTGACCGTAGCGGCTTTCGTTCATGTGGCCGTTGTAATCAGTCCAATCAATTGGGATCACGCGGCGGATCGTGATCATTGGCACCGCCCTTGTATCCGGGCGCGGTAGGGTCTCTTCGTGGTCCGCAATCAGCGCCCCTGCCGCGTTTCCACGCGCTTTCAGGGCCCGCATCATTGCGATCAAATTGGTGTCGCGCAGGCGTTCCAATTCGCGGATAGAAAGATGCCCCGACTGCGCATCCGATTGATCGCCGATCTTCTGGATTAACTCGTCAGTCAGTTCCGGCACGTCCATCAGTTTGGTCCAGGGCCATTCAAGACAGGGACCAAACTGGGCGATGAAATGCGCCATGCCGCCCTCGCCGCCCGCGATACGGTAGGTTTCGAACAGGCCCATCTGCGCCCAGCGCAGACCAAAGCCATAGCGGATTGCGTTATCGATTTCCTCTGTCGTCGCAATGCCGTCTTTTACCAGCCAAAGTGCCTCGCGCCAGACCGCTTCAAGGAAACGGTCGGCAATGTGGGCGTCGATTTCCTTTTTAATTTCAAGTGGGTAAAGCCCCACGCTGCTTAGAATATTCCGCGCGCGCGCCACGACGTCTTCATTCGCGCCATCGCCCGGAACGACCTCGATCAGCGGCAAGAGATAGACCGGATTAAACGGGTGCGCGACAAAGATGCGCCCCCCCGTTGGCATGCCATCGCGCAACTCGGAAGGCTTAAAGCCGCTGGTCGACGAGCCAAGTGGCGCATCCGAATTTGCTGCCGCAATCTGGGCATAGACCTGGTGTTTCAGATCAATCCGCTCCGGCACGCTTTCCTGAATGTAGTCCACGCCGGTTACCGCTTCTTCCAGCGTGGCCGCGAAGATCAGCCGTCCCTCGGCGGGCAGCGCGCGGTCATACAGCATCGGCAACGCCCAGCGTGCCTGCGCCAGTACCTCGGCAATTTTACGTTTTGCTTCCGGGTCGGGGTCAAACACCGACACGTCCCAGCCGTTCAGCAAGAACCGCGCGGCCCATCCTCCGCCGATCACGCCGCCTCCGATAATCGCTGCTGTTTTCATGCGCTATTCGTCTCCGTATGTCCGTCGATTGTCAGGGCTTGCCCGGTGACTTTGGAGGCTCCGTGCGAGGCCAGCCAGACGCCCGCTTCTGCGATGTCATCCGCCGTAACCCAAGTGCGCAGGCTGGTGCCGTCCGCATAGGCCGCGCGGATGGTGTCGGCGTTGCGTCCACTGGCGCGCGATTGGTTGGCCAGCATCCGCTCCATCCGCTCGCCTTCGACCGCGCCGGGACAGATCGCGTTGACGCGCACGCCTGCGGGGCCAAGTTCCATCGCAAGCGTTTTCATCAGGCCAAGAATGCCCCATTTCGCGGTCGCATAAGGCGAGCGATGCGGGTGGCCCCACTGGCCCGAAGTGGACGAGGTCAACACAATAAGCCCGGACCTTTGCGCCCGCATCACCCGCGCAGCCCAGCGGCAGGTCAGGAACGCGCCATCCAGGTTAACGGCAAGGCAGGCGCGCCAATCCTCGGGCGAGATATCTTCGATGCGCGCGGCGGGGCCGCCGGTGCCTGCGTTGGCAAAGACCGCATCGGCGCCCCCCCAATCCGTTTCAATCTCGCCGAGGAACGCATCCATCGCTTCGGCGTCGGTGACATTCGCCACACGGGCGCGAATAGTGGGATGTGCGTCCGCGAAGGCGGCAACGGCTTGCGCATCAGCATCGCAAATCGCGACCTGGTCACCGAGGTCAGCAAAACGTTCGGCAATCCGCGCGCCGATCCCTGCGGCACCGCCTGTGATGACGACGCGGCGGCTCATCCAAGCAACGCGCGGATCACAGGCGCGATGGCGTGCCCAAGCTTCGTGTGGGACGTGGCGTTCCAGTGGACGCCGTCGATCGGATCGACCGAGATCACCTGCCCGGCGTCAAAATACGAAGCGCCATTTTCACCAGCAAAGCGCTCCATCGCTTCTGGCAGAGCTTTGCTGCGTGCCTCGGCCCCTTCAAAAATCGCGGCAAGATCACCGCGTTCTTGGACGGCGGGCGGACAGATCACCAAAATCTTGTCGGTGACGTCCAGTGCTTTCGCTTCCCGCACAAGACGCGCAACACCTAAAGCGATGTCGGTGGCGTTCAAGCCAAAGCGGTTCTTCGCGTCGTTCGTGCCTAGGCAAATTATCAGCAAATCTAGAGGCTTATGAGACTCCAAGATCGCACGAAGCGGTCGTAATCCGTTGCGATAGGCCCCCTCGACCGGATCATCGTGTACAGTTGTGCGCCCCGGCAAACCTTCGGTTACGACCTCGACGCCGAGCCCAAGGTCGGCCCCCAGGACATCGCCCCAGCGTGCGCCGCGCGGTAGGGTCGTATCATCCTTCAAGGCCGCCATCGGCCCGGTGCCAAAGGTGTTGCTGTCGCCGTATATCAGCACGCGCTTCATGGACGTTGCGCCTGCTTCGTGAGGCCCAGCTTCCGGCGCACATCTTCGGGCCCGATCACCCGCGCGCCAAGGCTTTCGATAATCTCGACCGCGCGCGCGACCAGTTCGGCATTCGTCGCCAACTGCCCGCGTCCAAGCATTAGATTGTCTTCAAGACCCACCCGAACATGTCCCCCCGCAAGGACAGAGGCGGCGACATATGGCATTTGATTGCGGCCCAACGCGAACGCCGAATAGGTCCATCCAACCGGCACATTGTTCACCATCGCCATGAAGGTATTCAGATCATCCGGCGCGCCCCAAGGCACGCCCATGCAAAGCTGCACCAAGGCGGGTGAGGACAGAATGCCTTCTTCGACCAACTGCTTTGCAAACCACAGATGACCCGTGTCGAAGGCTTCGATCTCGGGTTTGACGCCAAGTTCGGTCATCATCGTGCCCATAGCCCGCAGCATGCCGGGCGTGTTGGTCATCACGTAATCGGCTTCGGCAAAATTCATCGTGCCACAATCCAGCGTGCAAATCTCGGGCCGACATTCGGCGATATGCGCGACGCGCTCGGTAGCGCCCGCCATATCGGTGCCGGAAGCATTCACCGGCAGCGGGGCTTCGACCGAGCCGAATGTGATGTCGCCACCCATGCCCGCCGTCAGGTTTAAAACCATGTCCACCTCGGATGCGCGGATGCGATCCGTTACTTCGCGGTACAACCCCAAATCACGACTAGGCACGCCTGTTTCTGGATCGCGGACGTGACAATGAACAATCGCGGCGCCTGCCTTCGCGGCTGCGATCGCGCTGTTTGCGATCTGTTCTGGGCTGCGCGGCACATGTGGGCTACGGTCTTGCGAGCTGCCTGAACCGGTAACGGCGCAGGTAATAAAAACTTTGTTGTTCATTGTCAGTGGCATGGGATTATCCTTGTTGATCTGGTGTCGATGCTATTGTGCTTGCAAATCAGTGATGTGCAGTATTAGACATATAATATGCAAAGTTC